>JAHJQP010000060.1 GCA_018819165.1 Pseudomonadota bacterium | reverse complement strand
GGCGGCTTCATGGCGGCCAACCAGGAGCAGTGGCACCACGCCCACGGCGTCGTCAAGGCCCTCAGGGAGGAACTTCCCAAGCGCCCCGGTTTCCCCGTCATGCTGCTTCTGGCCGGCAACAAGGAAAAAGAGTCTCTGGAGATCCTGAGGGAAGGAACGAATGATCTCAAAGCCCGGATCCGGATCTACGGCGGTGAACGTGTCTACGACACAGTGGGGCTTGCCGCGGAGATGAAGGAGATGGTTCTCGAATACAAGAAGGAAAGAAAAGGGTAAGGGAGGTCAGCCATGGAGTTTCAGGAACAGACGATCAAGGTGATCATCGATCATAGCAAGTGCCCGGAATGCGAAACCAAGGCCTGTATCGCGGCCTGCAAGACCTATGCCCGGGGGATACTGGTCCTGAAGGACGGCAAACCCGTAGTGGAGGGAGATGTTAAGCGTCTGGGGACGGAGTGCCTGGCGTGCGAATATGAGTGCTGGTTCAGGGGGAAAGGGGCCATCGTAATCGAAGCGCCCATCCCGGGGCTGGAAGAGTACCGTAAAAAGCTTGGAATATCCTAACCAAAGAAGGTGGTGAAAATATGGCTATCTTGTTGACGAAAACAACGAAAGTATTGATTCAGGGAATTACCGGCAGGGAAGGCTCCCTGCGGGCCAAGTTCATGCGGAGCCTCGGGACGAACATTGTCGCCGGCGTCACGCCGGGCCGCGGCGGGGAGGAAGTAGACGGAATCCCGGTATACAATACAGTGAAGGATGCGGTGAAAAAACACGGTCTTTTCGATGTCTCCGTGACCTTTATTCCCGGAACGGGCCTGAAAGACGCGGTATTCGAGGCCCTGGACGCCGACATCAAGTGGCTCGTCATGCCCGTCGAGCGCGTGCCCCTCTATGATATTCTGGAAATGGTGGCCTACGGAAAGCGGAAGGGCGCCATGCTGCTGGGCCCCGGATCCATCGGCATCAACTCCCCGGGGATCGGCGCCTTGGGCTGGCTGGGCGGTTCAGTCGAGTTCTCCAACAATAATTTCGTTCCCGGACATGTGGGGGTGATATCCCGCAGCGGCGGGCAGTCGGGCACCCTTCCCTATGTCATCACCCATGCAGGGTTTGGCATCAGCACCGTCCTTCACGTCGGAACGGAGCCGGTGACAGGCATGTCCTTCTCCGATGTTCTCCCCCTGTTCCAAGAGGATCCCGACACGGATGTCATGGCCATCTTCGGTGAGATGGGCGGTTCACATGAGGAAGAGGCGGCGCAGCTGGTGAAGTCCGGAAAGTTCACCAAACCGATCATCATCTACGTGTCCGGCGCCTGGGCGCCCGCAGGAATGAAGTTCTCCCATGCCAGTGCAATCGTCGAACGCGGCAGCGGGTCCGCTCAGGATAAAATTACAAGACTCAGGGAAGCGGGAATCATCGTCATGGATAATCCCAACGAGATCCCGGTGAGGCTTCGGGAACTTAAACAGCAGGGGAAACTAAGGGTAAAGTAACCCAAGGGGACAGATTTGAAATCTCAAGGGGACAGATTTGAAATCTCAAGGGGACAGATTTGAAATCTGTCCCCATCAGGAAAGGAGAAACGATTATGGCAGTCATGAGATCAGTATTTTATGTTCCGGGCAACAATGAGAAGATGGTTGCAAAAGCGCCGGAATTTCCCGCAGACATCATCACCCTGGACCTGGAGGACTCTGTTCCCCCGGCGGAGAAGGCAAAGGCCCGTGAGATCGTGCGTGAGAACATAATATCCGCCGGCACCGGCGGATCGAAGGTCTATTCCCGGATCAACAACTGGGAAACCCTGATGACCAACGACGACCTGGAAGCAATCGTCCATAAGGGGCTTTCCGGTGTCTGTCTGGCCAAGACCGGAGAACCCGACAACGTCAAAAGGTTGGACTGGAAGCTCGAAGAACTGGAGCGCAGAAGGGGCATCGAGGTGGGCAGCATCGCCATTCAGCTTCTGATCGAAACGGCCAAGGGGGTAATCAACGCCTACGCTTCCGCAACCGCCAGCAAGCGCGTAAACTCCCTGATCTTCGGCGCTGTGGACTACACGAAGGATATGAGGGTCAAGCTGACTTCCGAAGCCGTCGAGCAGCTCTACGCCCGTTATTACACGGCTGTAGCCGCCCGGGCCGCAGGTTGCGTCGCCATCGACTGCCCCTTCGTCGATTTCAAGAATGTCGAGGCCTTTGAAAAGAGTGTTCTGGAGGGCCGCCAGATGGG
>JAHJQP010000059.1 GCA_018819165.1 Pseudomonadota bacterium | reverse complement strand
TGTGTGTTAAGAAAAAGTTTTTAAACAATTTTGAAAAAAAGGGGGGTAATAAACATGAGCTTCAATATCTCGAAAAAGTATATTCAAGCGGATCCAAGAAAACTCGCAGATTGGCAGGTTGCGGATATAGCGGAAGAAAATATGCCCACTGTCGACCAGTGGCGGGATAAACTTGGCCTGAAAAAGGATGAGATTATCCCTATGGGGAAATTATGCAAACTCGATTTCATCAAGATTATGGAGCGTCTGAAAAAGAGGCCGGACGGAAAGTATATTGAGGTTACAGCGATTACCCCAACCCCCCTCGGAGAAGGAAAGTCGACGACGAGTATGGGTTTGATTGAGGGGCTCGGCAAAAGAGGGAAAAATGTCGGTGGTTGTCTCCGTCAGCCTTCGGGCGGTCCTACCATGAATGTGAAAGGAACGGCTGCGGGGGGAGGCAAATCCCTTCTCATCCCCATGACCGAATTCTCTCTCGGTCTCACCGGGGACATTAACGACATCATCAATGCCCACAACCTGGCCATGGTCGCTTTGACGTCCAGGATGCAGCACGAACGTAACTATGACGATGCGGAACTGGCCAAACGGAACCTCAAACGGCTCGACATCGATCCAACGAATGTGGAGATGGGCTGGATCATGGATTTTTGCGCCCAGTCGCTGCGAAACATTGTGATCGGCCTTGGGGGCAAGATGGATGGCTTTACGATGCAATCCAGATTCGGCATTGCAGTAAGCTCCGAACTCATGGCCATTCTTTCCATTGTCCGGGACCTCAAAGACCTTCGGGAAAGGTTGGGCAACATTGTCGTCGCCTATGATAAGAGCGGTAAGCCGGTCACGACTACTGACCTCGAAGTGGCAGGCGCCATGTGTGCATGGATGAGAAATACCATCAACCCCACACTGATGTCCTCCACCGAATATCAGCCCTGTTTGGTCCACGCAGGTCCTTTCGCCAACATCGCCGTGGGACAGTCCTCCATCATCGGCGATCGGGTCGGATTGAAGATGTTCGATTACCATGTCACCGAGAGCGGCTTTGCTGCGGACATCGGCTTTGAGAAGTTCTGGAACGTAAAATGTCGGCTGAGTGGTCTGATTCCCAATGTATCCATTCTGACGACGACGATCAGGGCATCGAAGATGCACGGAGGGGGACCGACGGTCGTTCCCGGACGGCCTTTGCCTCCGGAATACACAAAGGAAAACCTGGCTCTTCTTGAGAAAGGGCTCTGCAACATGACCCACCTCATCGGTGTGATCAGGAAATCTGGAATCAACCCTGTGGTCTGCATTAATGCTTTCCACACCGACACGAAGAAAGAAATCGCAATGGTCCGAAAGTATGCTGAGCAGGCAGGAGCCCGTGTTGCTCTTTCTGAGCACTGGCTTAAAGGTGGGGATGGCGCCCTTGAGCTTGCCGATGTCGTCATGGACGCTTGCAAAGAAAAAGTCAAACTCAAATTCCTCTACCCGCTGGAGTTGCCGCTCAGACAAAGGGTTGATCTCGTCGCAAAAGAGGTATACGGAGCCGACGGCGTCTCCTGGACCCCTGAGGCTGAAGCCAAGGCCAAACGGTTTGAGGCTGATCCTGCAATGAAGGATTTCAATACCATGATGGTAAAGACCCATCTCAGCCTGACGCATGATCCCACTCGTAAGGGGGTCCCCAAAGGTTGGATCCTGCCGGTTCGCGATATCTTGGTCTTTGCCGGTGCGAAATTCCTCTGCCCAGTGACCGGAACCATTAGCCTGATGCCGGGGACAGGCTCTGACCCTGCCTACAGAAGGGTCGATGTCGATGTGAAAACCGGCAAGGTGAAGGGACTTTTTTAAGAGGAGGAGAATTTATGACTGCAAAAGTGATCAGCGGCAGCGAGATTGCCCGGCAGATCCGGGAGGAGTTGGCGGGGGAAACGGCCCGGCTGAAGGAGAAGTGCAATGTCGCCCCGGGGCTGGTGACCATCCTTGTCGGTCAGAATCCGGCCTCGATGAGCTATGTCACGGCTAAACAGAAGGCATCCAAGGAGCTCGGATTCCATTCCATTCAGGAGAACCAGTCGGAGACCATTACGGAGGCTGAACTACTGGCCTTGATCGACCGTTACAACCGTGATCCCGAGATCCATGGCATCCTGGTGCAACTCCCCCTCCCGAAGCACATCAATGAGACAAGGGTTCTGTACGCCATCGATCCGAAGAAGGATGTCGACGGCTTCCATCCCGTGAATGTGGGGAAGATGATGATCGGCGAGGCGGATTATCTCCCCTGCACGCCGGCGGGGATACAGCAGCTCCTGATCCGTTCCGGCGTGAAGATCAGCGGGGCCGAGGTCGTCGTCGTGGGCAGGTCGAACATAGTTGGTAAACCGATCGCCAACATCCTTCTCCAGAAACAAAAAGGGGCGAACGCAACGGTGACGATCTGCCACACGGGGACTGTGGACATGGCGTTTCATACGCGCAGGGCGGACATCCTCATCGTGGCCGCCGGGAAGCCAAAGGCCATCACGGCGGACATGGTCAAGGAGGGTGCCGTTGTGATCGATGTGGGAGTCAACCGGATCGGGATGACGCCGGAAGGAAAGGCCAGGCTCTGCGGCGATGTGGATTTCGAGACGGTGAAGGAGAAGGCGTCCCTGATTACGCCGGTGCCCGGAGGCGTGGGGCCGATGACGATCACGATGCTGATGATGAACACCGTCAAGGCGGCCAAGCT
>JAHJQP010000009.1 GCA_018819165.1 Pseudomonadota bacterium | reverse complement strand
TCCTGATGAGATCCGCCACCCGGTCCGCCCTTTTGAAACTACTCATGTTTCCTACTCGTATTTACCTTCTTCGATATCCCCGCCATCCACCAGATCGGAAAAACTCACGATCTCGATCCGGCTCCGGACCACATCCGCGAGCAAAAGCTGATCGATGAAGTTCAGGATATGGTCCATTTTGGCGTTGATATAGGGCTTGTCGTTGCCCACAACACTGAAACCGATCCTGGCCCGTCTCCAGTGGTCGTTGTCGCCGACTTCCGCGATGGAGACATTGAATTTATTCCGCGTCCGCCGGATGATCCGGCTCAGAACGCCGCGTTTCTCCTTCAGGGATCCGCTCTCGGGAATCCTGAGATCGATGAGTCCCGTTCCGACTACCATAGCATGCCATTACAGTTTTTACAGCTTTCTTTCGACCTGCTCCTTTACATACGCCTCAATGACATCCCCCGTGTGGATATCGTTGAATCCCTCGATGCCGACGCCGAACTCAAATCCGGCAGCCACCTCTTTCACATCGTCCTTGAACCGCCTCAGGGACGCGATCCGGCCGTCATAGACGACCACACCGTCCCTCAGCAGCCTGAGGCCGGAGGTCCGGGTGATCTTGCCGTCCGTCATATAACTCCCGGCAATCGTCCCCACCTTGGGAACGCGGAAGAGCTCGCGCACCTCGGCACGACCCTGGACCACCTCCTTGTAGATGGGCTCCAGAAGTCCCTCCATGGCGGCCCTCACATCGGCAATGACGTTGTAGATGATGTCGTAGAGCTTGATGTCCACCCCCTCCTGCTCCGCCACTTCCACCACCCGGGCGTCAGGCCGGACATTGAACCCGATGATGACGGCGTTGGAGGCCGAAGCCAACATCACGTCGGTTTCGGTGATCGTTCCGGTGGAGCTGTGGATGATCTTCAGCTTGATTTCGTCGGTGGAGAGCTTGTTCAGGGCGTCGATCAGGGCCTCGATGGAACCCTGCACGTCGGCCTTGATGATGACGTTGAGCTCCTTTACCCCTTCCTTCATCTTCTGAAAGAGCTGTTCGAGGGTGATCTTCGAGGAGGCGGAGAGCTCCTGTTCCCTTTCCTTACGGATCCAGTATTCGCCGATGCTCCGGGCCTTCTTTTCATCCTCGACGCAGATAAATTCCGTGCTCACCTGCGGCACCCGGGAGAACCCGATGACCTCCACCGGCATGGCGGGACCGGCCTCGCTGATCCGTCGCCCCTGATCATCGATTATCGCCCGGACCCTGCCGAATTCCGTCTTGGAGACAAAAGCGTCTCCCTCCCGGAGGGTTCCCTCCTGGATAAGGACGGTCGCCACCGGACCGCGGCCCCGATCCAGCTTCGCCTCAATGATCACCCCGCGGGCGGACCGGTCGGGATCGGCCTTCAGTTCCATGACATCGGCCTGAAGGAGGATCATCTCCAAGAGCTCCTCGATCCCCTTCTTCTTTTTCGCCGACACCTCGCAGAAGATCGTTTCGCCGCCCCACTCCTCCGACAGCAGATTGTACTCCGTCAGGGCCTGACGGATCTTCCCCGGATCGGCGCCGGGCTTGTCGATCTTGTTGATGGCCACGATGATGGGAACACCGGCCACCTGGGCATGGTTGATCGCCTCAACCGTCTGGCCCATTACCCCGTCATCGACGGCCACGACCAGGATCACGATGTCCGTCACCTGAGCCCCTCTGGCCCTCATGGCTGTGAAGGCCTCATGACCAGGCGTATCCAAAAAGACGATGTCCCTCCCCTTGATCCGCACATGGTAGGCGCCGATGGCCTGGGTAATCCCGCCTGACTCGCCATCGATCACATGGGTCTCCCGGATGGCATCGAGAAGGGAGGTCTTTCCGTGATCCACGTGACCCATGATCGTCACGACAGGCGCCCGGGGCTTCAGATTTTCGGGAGAGGCCTCGGTTTTCTGCAGGGGCTCATCAAATTCGCTCAGGGCAGCCTCCACCTGGTAACCGAAATCGGCGGCAATCAGCGTAGCGGTATCTAAATCGATCGCCTGGTTGATGGTCACCATGAGACCCATCACGATCAGTTTGTTGATTACCTCTGCCGCCTTTATGCCCATCCGCTTGGCAAGTTCCCCGACACTGATCGATTCGGCGACCTTGATCCTTCTCTTGATCGCCTTCGGTGTGGTGATCGGGGTCTTTTTCATCTTGACCGGAGCGGCCTTCTTCTCTTCGCGCCACTTTACGGGCCGTTCCTCACGCTCGATCTCGATCCGCCGATTCTTCCGATCGACCATTTGCTTGATCAGGGTCTTCTTGCGCGGAGCCGCCACTTCCCCCATCAGGACCTCGACAGGCGGCTTTCCCTTCTTCTTCGGTCTCTCCGCTTCCGGTCGGCCGGGCTTTTCTACCCCGGGAGGGATGGATCCCTTGACGATTCTCAAATCCGATCTGCGGGGGAACTCTTTTCTCGGGATCACATGCGCCGGTTTCGGCACTTCCAGAGGCGTTTGCAATTTTCTTTCCTCTTCCGACAGGGGGGCCTTGATTTCGCGGTGTCCCGGATGCCGGACGGGCAGTGGTTTTTTCTTTGTCTTCGTCGCCTTCTTAACGGCTTCCGGCGCCGGTTTCTTCTCGGGTTCCTCCTCCCTTGCTGCCGCGGGCGCTTCAGGCAGGACGGGCTTCACCGGCATCACCGGCTTCGGCGCCTGTTCCCGGGGGGACACGGGCCTGGCCAGAGACTCGCCGGCAGGCGTCTCCCGGTAGATAGACGTTCGCACCGGGGCTTCCTTGGGAACGGGCTCAGGCGCCGCTTCCTTCGGAACGGTTTCCAAAGGCGGCTCTTCCCCGGCAAGCCCCTCTTCCGGCTTCGGCGCTTCGGCGGCTTCCTCCGGCTTGATCTCTTCAATCGGCGTCCGAACCGCCCTTCGCCTGATCACCGTAGACTTGATTCTCTTTTCAACCACCTCACGAGGCTCGGGAGCAAGCAGTTCTGCCTGAATCCTCTCCATCTCGCCATCCTCGAGCGTGCTCGATTGCGATTTCACCGCAATACCGATCTTTTCCAAGCGAGAGATCAGTTCCTTGTTTTCCAGCCCCAGCTCCTTGGCCAGTTCATAAACTCTTTTTTTCGACATGCCCAACCATCTCCCCTTCAGATATTCGCATTTCAGGACAGCCTAAGCCGGAATCCCTTTTTCCCCGCCGGCCTCCTGGTCGATGATCTTTCCCGCCTCGGCGATCCACATCGAGGCGGTCTTCTCGCCGACCCCCGGGATAAACGCCAGCTGTTCGGAATCGGCTGCGGCGAGCATGGCCACGCTCTTCAGCCCCGCCTTGAAAAGTCGGTCCGCTGTGGCCTCGCCGATACCAGGAATCTTCATAAGAGACTGATAGCCGTCGGCCGCCTTCGCAGCCGCCGTCGACTCACTTTTGACATCGATTTTCCAACCGGTCAGTTTCACGGCAAGCCTCACGTTCTGCCCGTTTCTCCCGATGGCCAAGGAGAGTTGGTCATCGGGAACGATGACCTCCATCGCCCTGTTTTCTTCATCGACAAATACCCGGTTCACCTTCGCCGGGGACAGAGCGCTGCAGACATACTTGGCCTGATCGTCGGAATAGGGAACGATGTCGATCTTCTCACCGCGGAGCTCCTGAACAACGCTCTGGACACGCGTCCCCCTCATGCCGACACAGGCGCCCACCGGATCGATATCCTTATCCCTGGTCTTGACGGAGATCTTGGACCTCTTCCCCGGTTCCCGCGATACGTTGACGATCTCGATCAACCCTTCGGAAATCTCGGGCACCTCCACATCGAAGAGGGCCTTGATAAAATTGGGGTGGGTCCGGGAGAGGATGATCTGGGGACCCTTCGTGATCTTCTTGACATCGCAGATGTAAGCTCTGATCCTCTCGCCCCGCTTGTAGGATTCCCGGAAAATTTGTTCCGAAACGGGTACGATCCCTTCGGCGCGGCCTAAATTTACGATAATGTTTCCGCCTTCGAACCGCTGCACGAAACCGTTGGACAGTTCCCCCTTTCTGTCGTGATACTCCTCATAGATGTTGTCCCGCTCCGCGTCCTTCACCCGCTGGATGATGATCTGTTTGGCCGTCTGGACGGCAATCCGGCCGAAGGTGCTGGTTTCGATCTTGATGCCGAGGCTGTCGCCCGGTTCCGCTTCCTCATCCAGGGCGCGTCTCGCTTCTGCGAGAGACACGTGAAGATCGGGATCCAGAACCTTTTCCATCACGGTCTTGAACTGGAAAACCTCGATTTCACCGGCCTCCTCGTTGTAATGGGCCTCCAGCTCGACATCGGGTCCCAACTTCTTGCGGGCTGCCGTCAACATGGCATCTTCCAGGGCCTTGACGATGACCTCCCTGTCTATCCCGCGATCCTTACCCATCTGTTCGATCAGGCGTTTAAGTTCCGGAAACATTACCAAAAACCTCCGTTAAGTATTGGGGACAGATTTAAAATCTGTCCCCAGATGCCAGGACGAAACGCCTGGCCTCTAAACTAAAACTCTAAATTGGCCTTTACCACCGCCTCCCGGGGAATCCGGAAGGACTTTCCCGCATC
>JAHJQP010000008.1 GCA_018819165.1 Pseudomonadota bacterium | reverse complement strand
CTTTTCCAGGCTGGTAAGATAATCGTCGTAGTCGTGGTTTGCCGACACGGTGAGCTCCTGTCTTTCTCCATCCGGAAAGGGGACGGAATCTGCCGGAAAAAACATTTCCAGTTCAGGAATGTAGGCGGTGAGGGAACATCGGGAATGACCCGGCGTTTGAAAAAATCGCAGTGTCAACCCCCCCAGGTCCAGATGATCCCCGTCGCCCACCGGGTGCGCCACAGGAATCTGCTGAAAGTCAAGGGGGATGTCGTCGACGCTGTGGGGGCGTTTCAGCGCATTCAGGGTCTGCCGGTTTACCGACCGCATCAGTTCGATCGCCTGGGGCTTATTCATGATGTGGGCCGCATAGGCCGATGCCACGATTTGAATATGCGGGTATTTTTTCATGATATAGGGGACCGCGCCGCAGTGGTCATGATGGGCATGGGACACCACAAGGTAGCGGATCTTCTCGCGGTCCACCCGATAGTGGTCCAGCTGGGATTCAAGCCGGGAAACCTCCCATGCCACTCCGCCGCCTACCATTGCATGTTGTTCTCCCATCACAAGGTACATGCAGATGTTTCGCGATCCCAGGAACAGGACCTGGGGGGTGATGAAACCGGGTTCTTGGATAATCATCGGAGCGCTTCGTTCCTTTAACCTTTCACAGAAATCCGGATCCTTTGCCCGGGTCGGGGGGAGCGTTCCCCCTTTTTTTGCGCACTATGGAATAGGATGCCTGCGCTGTCAATTCTTTTTGCGCCGCCTTTTTGCGCCGCCCTTATCTTACCCAAAGGACCGCATTTTCGGATCGGCGCCCGTTCAATTTAAATCTTGACATCATCAGGGTAATCGTATTATTTGATGGCCTCGTAAAAAGTCAATATGCTGCGTTGCGCTGCATCTTTCGTCAACAGGATCAACCGTACTGCCGGAGATTAATCGTACCTTAAGAATGGAAATCAAACAGAGCATAAGGAGGAAGAAGAATGGAAATCAAGGGGTGTAGTGCCATTGTCACCGGAGGCGCTTCCGGTCTGGGGGAGGCAACCGTTCGAATGCTGGTGGACCAGGGCGCCAGGGCCGCCATACTGGATTTTGATGAAGGAAGAGGGACCCAGCTCGCAGAGGAACTGGGCAGCGCGGTGATTTTTTGTAAAACAGACGTCACCGATGAAAAAACCGTTCAGGAGGCAGTGGAAAAGACGGTTTCCGCCTTTGGCGGGATCCATATCGCCGTAAACTGCGCCGGGGTCGCAACCCCCGCAAAGGTCCTTTCAAAGCGCGGCCCCATTTCCATCGAACAATTCAGCCGCGTGGTACAGATCAATTTGATCGGCACCATGATTGTGATCAAGCATGCCGCCGACCAGATGGTGAAAAATACCCCCAATGAAGACGGTGAAACGGGAGTGGTGATCAATACGGCCTCGGCGGCCGCCTTTGACGGCCAGATCGGCCAGGCGGCTTACAGTTCTTCCAAGGCTGCGGTAGTGGGCATGACCCTTCCCATTGCCCGCGAGTTTGCCGATTATGGCATCCGGGTGGTGACCATCGCCCCGGGTCTTTTCGATACCCCGATGCTGGCCGGCCTTCCGGAAAAAGCGAGAGAAGCACTGGTCCTGATGGTGCCCTTCCCCAAACGGCTCGGAAGACCGCCGGAATATGCCATGCTGGCAAAACAGATCATCGAAAACCCGCTTTTAAACGGAGAAACCATAAGGCTTGATCAGGCCATTCGAATGGCTGCAAAATAAGCGGCCCCGAGCCAAAAGGAAGGAATTTATAATGGAATACCAGACGATACTCTACGAAGTGGAAAATGGCATCGCGCTGATCCGTTTGAACCGTCCCAAAAGTTTGAATGCGCTGAACCACGAGCTCATCGGAGAACTGGGCGCTGTTTTTGACCGGATCGGTTCAGACGACGCCATCGGGGCCGTCATCCTCACCGGAAGCGAAAAGGCCTTTGCGGCCGGCGCCGATATCAAGGAGATCGTTGAAATCGCTTCTCCGGTTGCGGCTCACTCTTTTGTCTCCCGCATACACGTCGTGTTCGATAAGATCGAAAGGCTGACCAAACCAGTGATTGCAGCGGTGAGCGGTTTTGCCCTTGGCGGCGGATGCGAGTTGGCCCTGGTCTGCGATATCCGTATCGCTTCGGAAAGCGCCATATTCGGATTGCCTGAAATCAAAATCGGCGTGATCCCCGGAGGCGGAGGCACCCAGCGGCTTCCAAGGCTCGTCGGTCTGGGAAGAGCCAAGGAACTTCTTTTCAGCGGCGATTCCATCGATGCCATGGAAGCATACCGGATCGGTCTTGCCAACAAGGTGGTGCCCGTGGATTCACTGCTGAACGAAGCCCGGAAAACGGCGGAAAAGTTCATCGCACAGCCGGGTTTTGCTTTACGGATACTCAAGATGTTGGTCAACGACGGGATCAACATGGATTTACGCTCCGCTCTGGCACACGAGCGCCGAAGCTTTGAAGTCCTATTTTCCACAGAAGACCGCAAGGAAGGCATGCAGGCCTTTATCGAAAAGAGGAAACCGATTTACAAGGGAAAGTAAAATAGATCGAAAACGGCGCCGACATGG
>JAHJQP010000058.1 GCA_018819165.1 Pseudomonadota bacterium | reverse complement strand
TTATCCACATCCGCGTCTGGCAGCCCTTTAATAGCACGGCCGGACGCGGTTGTGGGTAACTCCACTCAAACATCTATCGGCCATTCCAAAAAACACCTATTGAAAAAGTTTGCCCCACCTTTTGAACGTTACCAATTTTTTGTTCATAGGGTCATCATGCATAATGGAACTTCGGAATGCTGAAGATAAAATTCCGGATAGGTACTTTCTGGATACTATCGACTCATGCAAGTACTGATGAAATCAACATGCTCGGAGAGTTCTGGCCTTATGGGGTGCCACAGTGGATCTAAGCAGACCTGCATGCCCTCGCGCCTCGCAAATTTTAAGGCAGGTACAATATCCGCATCTCCAGTAATGATTACCAGTAGATCCGAGAGCCTCTTGGTCGCAATATACGTGATGTCTAACCCCAATTTCATATCAACAGCCTTCTGCTCAATCAAAGGACGAAAATCGTTTTCCGTGAGGTCGTCGACTGTGATTTTCTTTTCAAGAAGAGCTTTCATCTTGTCAGCCTTCAATAACCATTCGTTGTTCCTCCATACGGTCTTACCAAGCCTCAGAGCAAAATTCGGAGTCTTTTTGATCGAGTTAAAAAGGTTTCTCTGAGCTATTGCAACGGGCGTCCTGTTGAAGTCTATAGCTTTCTTTGTAATGGGATTGTGTCCTTTTTTATCAAGCGGTTCAGTGTCGTAATAGAATATCCGGTAGAGGTAATCATCTTTCTTTAGATGCCTAATGCAATATTTTCGGATCTCCGGGCCAGTGTATGGGAATTTTTTTACTTCATGAATGGTCTTTCTCATGAACCAACCGTCGATCATGAAGACAACTTTTCTCATCAAGACCCCCAGAAAAAGCAATGCCCCTTGGTCGGCTCTGGAATTTTAATTTGGTTCCCAAAACGTTGCAAGGGGCAGTTTTAGAATCTGATATCAACTAGCGTGGAGGCATAATAAAAATTTTCTTACAGAAAGTCAAGAAGAATATTTCAAGGGGTGATTATTTTAAACTGAGACACTACCCAAGGAAGATAATCTCAACTTTTGCAGAGGTAAAAATACGAAATATATAGATGCGCCAGGTTTCATTGTCGCCCAGCAGGTCACTGCACCTGCTTCGCCGTGCTTATTGCGAATGAGAAACTGACGACTGCCAACAGGGCGACCGCAGTCAGCAACCACAGCACCGCATCGTAGTTTCCAAAACTGGACCAGACAATGGATCCGATAAGCGGACCAAGCGCTCTTGACGCAATGACAGGGGCTGAGAGCGCTCCGTTCACTGCGCCATAGTGTTCACTCCCAAAGATCGCTGCCGGCATAGTTCCGCGGGCAATGGTCATGATCCCATTGCTCGCACCGCAGACTGCCACGAAGACGACAACCATTCCCCACGCTGAACCGGCGAAGTTCAAGCCGATCAGCGCTATCGGCAGCAGCGCCAAAGCGAAGAAAGCGACCTGCTGCGCGCGGTAACGAGAGCCGATGGTGAACTCTCCAATACGCCCCAAGACCTGCATGGGACCGATGAGCGCCGCGAGCCAGACCGCGTTGCCAATCGAAAACCCCTTTTCCTGCAGCATCACAATCAAATGAACCGTCAAAGATGCGTATGCAAACATGTTGGCGGCAAACGCAACCGCCAACATCCAGAATGCTCTTGTCTTGAGGATGAGCCCTAATGCTGATGCCTTCCGGTCGGGTCCCGGCTCATTCGTCTCTTGCCTCGTCGCCGGCCTCTTGTCCGAAGATGCGGGGAGAAAAAATGCGTGCAGCGGGGCGCAGACAAAGAGGTTGAACGACGCGAGCACGATCAGCGCATACCGCCATCCAAGTGCGGATACGATCCCCTGCGTCAGAGGCCAAAACACGGTGCTCGCAAGTCCGCCGGCAAGTGTCAGCGTCGTGATGGCCTTTCGCGCATCGCTGCCGAACCCGGCTGTTATCACCGCAAAGGCGGGTTCGTACAATACCATCGCCATCGTCAGACCGAGCCCTGCCCAAATCAAGTAAAAGCCCTGGATGGATTGGGCTTGGCTGAGCAGCACAAGAAGCAGCGCACTTGCGAACGAGCCAACCGCCATCACCACACGTCCGCCCAGACGGTCGATGAGAATACCAATCGGAAATGCACCTATTCCAGCAAAGAGCAGGCTGAGGGAAAAGGCGCCAACGATGGAATCCCTGCTCCATCCAAGCTCCTGCTCGATAGGCGCAATGAGAACCGAAATCGCGTAGTAGAGCGTACCCCAAGATATGATCTCCGTTACGGAAAGCGCCCATACTACGGGCCAGGGAGAAGGTGTGATTTTTCCGGGGGGATTTGTGAGTACATCCATACTCTCCCTCACCCCTTAATCAGCCGGTTTCCGATCGACGCCGGTGTGCCTTTGCCGGAGTTCCTTCCATAGCGCGCCGACCGCCTTGCGTGTCTCCTCCAGAGGGCCTTCATTATGGATGACGAAGTCGGCATGGGGGATCTTCTCTCCGATCGGCATCTGCGAAGCGAGCCGTATTTCGGCATCCTCCCGGCTGTAACCGTTGCGCGCCATCAGCCTCCGGACCTGCTCTTCCGGGGAAAGATAAACGAGGAGGACCACGTCCACCATCGGCATTAGACCGGCCTCGATGAGCAGCGGAATGTCTGACAGGACGATGGCATCCGGCCGCGTCTTCCGGATCTCCTCCATCCGCCTTTGCCACTCCGAGAGAACGGCCGGATGAACGAGACGATTGAGCAGATCCAGTTTCGCCCGATCGGCAAAGACGACGGCGCCCAGCTTACGACGGTCGATCGTTCGGTCCGCCTGGAGGATATCCTGACCGAAGTGGCGGACGATCTCCATCCAGACAGGTCCTTCCGGCTTTTGGACGGCATGGGCCAACTCATCTAAGTCGATGAGGATGGCGCCCTTTTTCTTCAGCATCCGGGCAACGGTCGATTTCCCGCTGGCAATCCCGCCTGTCAAGCCTACATTCAGCATCACTGCTTCTCATGGTTCGTCAACATTACCGTTCCCGCCGCCGGATAAAGGAATGAGAAGTAAGGTCGCGCCCCACATTTTTTCAGGGGTTCGGCCTGTTCCTCATGAAGATGATGCGCAATCCCTCAAGGGTAAGCATCTCGTCAACCACATCGATATGCTTCGCGACCCCGGCAATCAGGCTCGCGAGGCCCCCGGTCGCCACGACGAGCGGCTCGGATCCGATCTCGGCCTTCATCCGCTCGACGATCCCGTCCACAAGGCTCGCATAGCCGTACATGATCCCCGCCTGTATCCCGCTCACCGTATCCTTCGTGATGACGGAGCGGGGCTTGCTGAGTTCCACCCGGGGGAGCTTGGCCGCCCGCTCGAACAGAGCCTCGGTTGAGATCATGATCCCCGGAGCGATGCAGCCCCCCATGTATTCCCCCTTCGGCGAGATGTATTCGAAGGTTGTGGCGGTGCCGAAATCGATAATGATCATCTCCCGCCGGTACTTCTCATAGGCGGCCACCGCATTGACGATCCGGTCTGCTCCCACCTCCCTGGGGTTGTCGTAGAGGATGGGCATCCCCGTCTTTACCCCGGGTCCGACGATGAGGGGTTTGATGTTGAAATATTTCTGACAGAGGGGTTCGAGGATGTCCAACATCGGCGGCACAACGCAAGAGATGATGATGTCCTTGATGGCCTTCGAACTGATCCTGCTGTTCTTGTAGAGGTTGAGGATGAGCATTCCGTATTCATCGACGGTGTGATTGCTGACGGTTCTGATCCGCCAGTCGTGGACCAGTTCCTCTCCGTCATAGAGGCCGATAACCGTATTGGTGTTTCCCACATCAATGACCAGAAGCATGGTTCAACCTTTCAATATACTGGCATCACCGGCCGTTATCCGCCGGATATCGCCGAGAGCGTCGGTGAGCAGGAGCGCCCCATCGTGGTCGACGCCTGCGACTACCCCCTCCTGCACCTCATCCCGGAAATGGACCCGAACGCGCTTTCCCTCCATCTCCGAACGGGCAAGCCATCCCTCCCTCACCGGCGCGAATCCCTCTCGCAGGAAGGTCTCATACCACTGTTCAAACCGCTCGCACAGCAGATACGCCAAATCTTCACGGGAATGTGTCTGTTCCGTCTCCTGGCTGAGCGATGTTGCGGTCTCGCGATATGCCGGATCAAAATCGGCCCCTGCCATGTTCACGTTCACCCCGATCCCCACCACAACCGCCTCGACCGCCCTTCCGGCTATCCTCAGCTCCGTCAGGATTCCGCAGATCTTTCGTCCCCGGACCAGGACATCGTTCGGCCATTTGAGCCCCACGCCTGCAGGACAAAGCAGGGAGAGCATCTCCGCCACCGCCACTCCCGACATGAGAGTAATCTGCGGGGCTTCCGCCGGCGCGATCAAAGGGCGGAGCAGGATGGAGATATACAGGTTGCAACCGGGCGGCGACTGCCATATCCTGTCCAGACGGCCCCTCCCGGCCGTCTGACGGTCGGCGAGAACGACCGTCCCCTCAGGCGCGCCTTCCCGCGCGAATCCGAGGGCAACCCGGTTCGTAGAATCGACCGTCGGCAGGAAGTGGAGCCGGCAACCGATCCTCCTCCCCGCCAAACGCAACCGCAAAGCCTCTGCATCGAATTTCACCCTGTCCATCATTCATTTGGCATGAGGAGCTATGAGGTTTTTATGCCTCACGTTTTTTGATCGGTTCGAGGTTCCACCTGGATCACGTTGAGGGAGATATCCGCCGCCGCCACGGAATGGGTCAGGGCGCCCACCGAGATCAGATCCACACCGGTGGCCGCCACCTCCCGGACCCTTTCCAGGGTCATGTTTCCCGAGGCTTCAAGGGGGGTCTTTCCCCCGACCCGCTTTACCGCCGCTGCCATCTCTGCAAGTTCCATGTTGTCGAGCATGACCGCGTCCGCCCCGGCGGCCAGAGCCTCTTCCAGCTCCGTCAGGTTTTTCACCTCAACTTCGATCTTCAGCGTGTGGGGGATACGCTCGCGGACCCGCCGCACGGCCGGACCGATACCGCCGGCTGCCTTGATGTGGTTGTCCTTGATCAGGACGCCGTCATAGAGGGCGAAACGGTGATTGTATCCTCCGCCCACGCGGACGGCGTACTTGTCTAAGATCCGGAGACCGGGAACGGTCTTCCGGGTATCCAGGATTTTTGCAGGCATTCCTTCGATCTGATCGACATAGCGCCGGGTCAGTGTGGCGATCCCGCACATCCGCTGGAAGAGGTTCAGGGCCACCCGCTCGGCGGTTAAAATCGACGCGAGACTCCCGGAAATCTCTGCGAGGAGATCCCCCTTCTCCGCCTTTTCTCCGTCCCGCCGCCGCTGCGTAAAATTCAGAGCGGGATCGAACGCCAGAAAAACCTCCCCGAAGACGTCGATCCCGGCCACGACCATCTCCACCTTAGCCGTTGCCCGGGCGTGTCCGGCCTCATCGCCCCGGAGCGCCGCCCCGGTTGTGACGTCCCCCGCCCCGATGTCCTCATCGAGGGCCGTCCGGATCAATTGCCTGAGCATATGTCGCGGCCACATTGCCTCCCCCTTCTTACCCGCCGGCGGCAAGCGCCGTCAGCCTCTTCAGGGCCGCCTCGAGGGCGGCCTGCTTTTCCCCGAGCCCCCGGGCCTTTTCCTGTTCCTTTTTGACAACCGCCTCCGCCGCTTTCGCCAGGAAGTCCGGATTGGCCAGTTTCTTCGCAACAAAGGCCAGATCCTTCTCGATCTTCGCGATCTCCCTCTGCAGACGGCCCTTCTCTCCTGCGAAATCGATCACACCGGCGAGAAAAACGTAGACGCGGACCGGGCCGGCCACCGCCGTGGCCGCCCCCTTCGGTTCCGTCATCTCTCCGGTCACGGTCAGGGTCTCCAGATTAGCCAGACTCGTCATGTAGACCCTTCCCTTCTCCAGGACCGCCTTCAGGGGCTCATCGGGCGCGGCGAGGGTCACCTTCAGTTTCAGGGACGGCGCCACATTCATCTCCCCGCGGATGTTCCGGATCCGGGTAATCACCTCCATGATGAGCCCCATCTCCCTTTCCGCCTCGGGATCCGGGAAGGCCTCGTCCGCCGTGGGAAAATCGCTCACCATGATGGATCTCCCGTCCGCAATTAGAGTCTGCCAGATCTCCTCGGTGACAAAGGGCATGAAGGGATGGAGCAGCTTGAGCGACGCCGCGAGGACATCGAGGAGGGTCTTCTGGGCCGCCCGCTTTCCGGCGGTGTCCCCCTCGCCGTAGAAAACGGGCTTGATCAGTTCGAGATACCAGTCGCACAGTTCGTGCCAGACAAACTGGTAGACAGCCGCCGAGGCGTCGTTGAAGCGGTATTCATTCAGCCCCCGGATCACCTCGGCGACGGTCCTCGTCAGCCTCGCCCGGATCCAGCGGTCGGCGATCGATTCATCCTCCGGGCGGAAGGCGTAATCGGTGGGGTAATCCTCCAGATTCATCTGCGAAAACCGGGCCGCATTCCAGATCTTGTTGATGAAAAACTTGTAGCCTTCGATCCTCTCTTCCGACATCCGGACATCCCGCCCCTGCGCCGTGAAGGCAGCCAGCGCGAACCGGAAGGCGTCCGTCCCGAAGCGGTCCATCATCTCGAGGGGGTCGATGCTGTTTCCCTTCGATTTGCTCATCTTCTCGCCGTTCTCGTCCCGGACGAGGGCATGGAGATAGACCTCCCGGAAGGGGACCTCTTTCATGACGTAGAGCCCCATCATCATCATCCGGGCGACCCAAAAGAAGAGGATGTCGAACCCGGTCACGAGCAGGGAGGTGGGATAGAAGGTCTTTAGCGCCTCGGTCTCCTCCGGCCAGCCGAGCGTGGAGAAGGGCCAGAGACCGGAGCTGAACCAGGTGTCGAGGACATCTTCCTCCTGCCGGAGCTTGACAGCGCCGCAGACGGGACACCGGTCGGGATCCTGCGAGGAGACGATCACCTTTCCGCACCCTTCGCAGTTCCAGACGGGAATCCGGTGGCCCCACCAGATCTGCCGCGAGATGCACCAGTCGCGGATGTTGTTCATCCACTCGAAATAGGTGGCCTCCCACACGGCCGGAACGATGCGGGTCTTTCCCGTAACCACCGCGGCAATCGCCTCTTTTGCCAGGGGCGCGATCCGGACGAACCACTGCCGTGAGACGGCCGGCTCAATGTCGGTCTTGCACCGGTAACACTGGCCGATATTGTGCGTATACGGCTCCGTCCCGACGAGGCAGCCGCCCGCCTCCAGATCCCGGATGACATTCCGGCGGCATTCGTAACGATCCTGGCCCTCATAGGCCCCCCCGTTTTTGTTGATCACCGCATTGTCGTCCATGATCCTGACGATCGGGAGATTGTGTCGTCCCGCCATGGCAAAGTCGTTGGGATCGCTGGCCGGAGTGATCTTGACGGCGCCCGAACCGAATTCCATCGTGACATAATCGTCGGCTATAACGGGGATCCTCCGGTTGACGAGGGGGAGGATGACCTCCTTCCCGAGCAGATCCCGGTACCGATCATCGTTCGGATTGACGGCCACCGCAGTATCCCCCAGCATGGTTTCCGGTCGGGTCGTGGCCACGACGATCCCCCCCTCGCCATCGGCAAAGGGATAGCGGATGCTCCAGAGATGCCCCTCCCGCTGACTGTACTCGACCTCCAGATCGGAGATGGCGGTCCGGCAGCGGGGACACCAGTTGACGATGTAGTCCCCCTGGTAGATGAGACCGTCGTTGTACAGGCGGACGAAAACCTCTCGAACGGCCCGGGAAAGGCCTTCATCCATGGTGAAGCGTTCGCGCGACCAGTCGCAGGAGCAGCCGAGACGCTTGAGCTGATGGATGATGACCCCTCCGTATCTGGCCTTCCACTCCCACACCCGCTCGATGAACTTCTCCCGGCCGAGATCGTGCCTCGTGAGCCCCTCCTTCGCCAGCTCCTGCTCGACGACATTCTGCGTCGCAATCCCGGCATGGTCCATCCCCGGCATCCAGAGGGCATTGTACCCCTGCATCCTTTTGTAACGGACGATGATGTCCTGCAGGACATTGTTCAAGGCATGCCCCATATGGAGCATCCCCGTCACGTTCGGCGGGGGAATGACGATGGAAAACGGCTTTTTCGAGCTTTTGTCGGCCGCACGGAAAAAATCATGATCCAGCCAGTACTGATGCCATCTAAGCTCCGCTTCCCGGGGTTCATAAACCTTGGTCAACGCTTCTTTACCCATCCATCCTCTCCATTGACAAAATCAAAGGGCCTCCGACCGGGCCGGCGGTCCTTTAACCGCGCCGCCTATCCCCGCCGCAAGCCCTTCATCAATTCCATCCCCTAATATCGCAATTCTTCCCTGATCTTGCGGATCACGAGCAGCGCATCTGCGCCCCCAACCGGATGAAGCGGTGCGAATTCCCCGGTTACGATATCCTTCGCCTCCATGATCCCCCGCGAGGTCACCACCATCACCGCATTGAAATAGGGGAGATCGGCTCGCAGATCGGGAAAGGGGGAGGGGCTGCCGATAAACCGCGTCGCCAGAGCGTTGTCACCCGTCACTTTGATGAGGATGTCCTCGATCATCATCGCATAGCTCGCCCGGTCAACCTGCTCGTCGGGCCGGAAGGTCCCGTCCGGATAGACCTCGAGGCCCCGCGTCCCGATCCGGAGGATTCCCTCGATATCCGCCTTGAGCGGATGGTCGGCGATATCCGTTGCTGTGACCAATCGGGAGGCGGCCGTCCGCGCCCTTTCCGGATCCTTGAACGCCGTATCGAAGTTTTTCGGCGTCCGCCTGGCGTAAAGGGTGTCGATCTTCAACTCCTCCATGAAGAGGGCTGCCACATCCGCCCGGGTGATCCGCTCGATCAGGGCGATCTTTTTCCCCGTGATGGTTCCCGGCATCGCCCGCTGGATCTTCTGCACCAGTTTCCACCGGCGGTCAGCCTCACCGACGTGCTCTCTATTCATGTCCAGGACCCGGCTGAACAACCGGCCTGCCTGATCCAGATCCAGCGCCGTCAGATAGCACTCGCCCATAAAGTAATAGGGGGAGGCAGCCTTGGGATCGATGATAACCGCCTGATCGAAAGCATCCTTCGAGTATTTTACCCAGGCGTCATCGGGCTTGCATGAGGTCCCGATATGCAGACACGCCGCATGGCTTACGGTATTCGCACGGATATAGCCCACCAGGACAAAGATCTTCTCCTCATCACTCCGGGCGTGCTTCTCCGCCTGCTTGAGGGACTCAAATGCGCCCTTGAAATCCCCTTGATAGGCCTTGACCAGACCGGCGCCGGCGTGGGCCTTCGAATAACGCGGATCCAATCTCAGGGCAAGTTCGAATTCGCGCCCCGCATCGGCAAATTTTTCCTGGTCGAGCAACCGGATACCGGTAAAGGTGTGATGCTCCGGGGTGTCGAGCTGGCTCAGGGGCTGCTGCGGCTTCGGCCCGCAGGATATCATGAGGACGCTTACGGCCACCAACAGCAGGAACCGAAACATGTTCATGGATTTCACTCGGCTCATCATTACCTTCTCCTTTCTGTAAGAACTCCTCGTATCAAAAAGCTATTTCCCCCTCCATCTTCACAGTATTCCATATCTTCATAGCCTTTTGAAGTCAAGAAATTTCACCGTCGCCGGGACCGGAGATTTTGTCCTGCGAAGGCTCCCGATCCCGGCAGCTTCATCTTTGGCCCGTTTTTCGACTTTTTACGAGTTCTTCATCTCCCGTCAAGGAAACGGCCGACCATCTCCACCGCCGCAAAGCAATCGTCCGGGGCGAGCCAGATGATCTCCCTCTCGGCGGCAAACCAAGTCATCTGCCGTTTCGCGTAGCGGCGCGTATCTCGTTTAATGCGGCGGACGGCCTCCTCCAGGTCGGTCTGTCCTGCAAGGCAGGCGACGAGGTGCCGGTAACCCAGCGACTGCATGGATTTGAGGGATCCGTCATAGCCCTTCTCGAGAAGGCCGCGGACCTCCTCCACAAAGCCGTCGGCGATCATCCGCTCCGTCCTGCGGTCGATTCTCGCCTGCAGCTGCTCCCGGTCCAGCGTCAGTCCGATCGTAAGGGCCTCGTAGGGCCGCTCCCGGAAACGGTGGTCCTCCTGATGATCGACGATGGATCGCCCCGTCAGTTCCAGTATCTCCAAAGCGCGGACGATCCGGACGCCGTCATGGGGATTGATCCGGGCGGCCGCCCGGGGATCACTCTTCAGGAGTCTCCCATAAAGGCAGGCTTTCCCCGACCTTTCCATCTCCTCCTTCAGCTCCTGCCTGAGGGTCTCATCCCCCCCCGGTCCGTCGATCAGACCCCCCAAAAGCGCCCGGACATAGAGTCCCGTTCCCCCGACCACGAAGACCGGTTTTTTCTCCCCATGCAGGCGGACGATGACCCCGTGGGCCAG
Source organism: Pseudomonadota bacterium (assembly GCA_018819165.1). Classification (GTDB taxonomy): domain Bacteria; phylum Desulfobacterota; class Syntrophia; order Syntrophales; family UBA5619; genus JAKAFS01. The sequence continues at coordinate 10,537 of JAHJQP010000058.1, read as the reverse complement.
ATCGCAATACCGGGAGGCGTGAAAAGATTCATCCGGATCGACGACATCGATCAGGTGATGGGGGATCTGTCTCCGCTGATCAGAGGTCGGCTTGGCCGTACCGATATCCATCCCCCGATAAACCTGCATCGAATCGGCGCTGACGATCTCGCCTCCCCACCGCCCGGCCAGCTGCAGAGCCATCGCAGTCTTTCCGACACCGGTGGGTCCGACAATGACGATCAGGCGGGGTCTCGGTCTTCCGGAGATGGTCATGAGCGCCTTCCTATCTCCTTTTAAACATCTTCTCCAGTTCGAAGACGGATACGGGAACCGCGACCGGCCTTCCGTGAGGGCAGGTCGCGGCGTGGGAGATGACATCGAGGTCTCGACAGAGCGCGGAAACCTCCGGAGAGGTCATGGTCCGGTTCGCCTTGACCGCCCCCCGGCAGGCCAGGACGGTGAAGATCCTCTCCCGTCTTTCAACCAGGGGGAGATCGCGATCCGCTTCCCCACAGTCGGAGAGCAGGTCGCTGATCAGCGTCTTCACTTCCCCAGGGGGAAGGAAGGCGGGAAGGGCCTTGACTACGACGGAATCACCGCCGAAAGGCTCCACCTCCATACCCGCCTCTTCCAGAACGGGAACGGACTCCGTGAGGAAGGCGAAATCGCGGGGCGGAAGGCTTACCACCTCCGGGATGAGGAGGCGCTGGCCGATCTCCCTCTCCCCCGTCTCCGCCTCCCGCCGCCTAAGCTTCTCAAAGAGGATCCTTTCATGAGCGGCGTGCTGATCGACGAGAACCATCCCTTTCTCGCCGGCAAAGACGAGGTAGGTCCCCGCCACCTGACCGAGATAAACAAGATCGGAGAAACGCGTCCGCCTCTCCGGCTCTTCCAATTCTGTCGAGGCTTCCCCGGCAGCAGGCATCGGCTGCATCGACGGAATTTCCTTTTTCCGGCCGGGCGCCTCCTTGAAGAAGAGTTTTTCCGGTCCGGATGAGACCCGGTATCGCCTCAGGGCCTCTTCGACCCGGGCGGCATAAGCCGCCCTCCCCGCTTCAGCCCCTCCGGCCACACCCGCCTCCCGGGCCTGGGGAAACCCCGCTCCGATTGCGCTGCTGACGGTCTCCACGATGAGGGCATAGATATCGCGCGGATTCCGGAAACGGACCTCCATCTTCGCGGGGTGAACATTCACGTCTACCTCTCCAGGCGGCACTTCGAGGCCAAGAACGACCGCCGGATAGCGTCTATACTCGATCACCCGCCGATAGGCCGTCATTGCCGCGTGGTTCAGGAGGTAATCCTTCACAAAGCGCCGGTTCACATAGAAGTACATATGGGAGGCGCCGGATCTCGTGAACTCCGGCCTGGAAACGAATCCCTGCAGCCGCACGCCCTCCCTTTCTCCCGCCGCCGGGATGAGCTGGCCACGGAAATCCCGACCCAGGGTGAGGGCAATCCTCTCCGAAAGATCCTTCACGGCCGGAACATTAAGGAGCACCCTGCCGCCTGCAGACACCTTCATCTTGACTCCGGGATGAGCAAGGGCCAGGCGGGCGATCCAATCGAGGCAGCACCCCTGTTCGGTCGGTTCGCCCTTGAGGAATTTCCGTCGGACCGGAACAGGTTCGAAGATCCGGCTGACCAGGATCGAGGTGCCGACCGGACAGCCCGCATCCGAGAGTTCCTTCTCCTCTCCCCCTTCGATGATCAGTCTTGTGCCGGCAGGCGACGAGGCCCGCCGAGTCACCATCTCCACCCTTGAGATCGAGGCGATGCTGGGAAGGGCCTCTCCCCGGAAACCGAAGGAACGGATCAGATAGATGTCTTCAAATGCCGCGATCTTGTTCGTCGCGTAACGGGCAAAAGCCAGGGCCACGTCCTCGCGCTCTATCCCCTCTCCATTGTCGGTCACCCGGATCGACTGACAGCCGCCCTTCTCCAGCTCCACGGCAATCTCCGTGGCCCCGGCATCCAATGCATTCTCCAGCAGCTCCTTGACGATGGACGCCGGCCTCTCCACCACCTCGCCCGCGGCGATGCGATGGGTCAGTTTCTCCGGAAGGACGACGATTCTTCCCGGCAATTTTTCTCCCTCCTTATGCGATGCGAAAAGACCGCAGCGGCCTTGAGGCCGGCCGCTGCGGTCCCTTCAAAAAACCCAATCCACGCCGCCGATCGGTTCTTCTTTACTCAATCGAGGACGATCATCACCCGGCACTTCTTGAGGAAACTCAGGTTGTCTCCGGCGGCAAGGATCTTCTCGGCGTCGGCTTTTGCGATCACGATGTCCGACCGCCCCGCCCCCTCGGTTTTCAATCCCTTCACGCTCAAGGGATTATTGGTCACACGGGTATTGCTCTGCGCGGCCGTCAGATCCCTCGCGTAGCCGCTCATCCCCTGCTGGACGGCGTACTCCCGCTCGACGTTCATGGAACCGTAGATCTCTCTGCCGTTTTCATCGATGATCCGGGGGGACATGGCCGGCCGGGCCTGAATCCCGCGGGCATCCACGACAAGTCCGGTGAAGACCTCGCCTCCCGGCGCCGGTGCAGGCGCAGGCGCTGCCGGCCCTGCCGGGGGCGGCTGTACCTGTTTCTTCTCCATGATCCGGGGAATGATCACAGCGGCGAAATTCCCCGCAATGGGCATCCGGACGGTCACTTCCACGGTGCCGTCGGACATGTACTCCTGCTTGATGACCTTGGCGCCCTTGACCATACCCTGGACCTGGGTGTTGATGACGTCGCTTTCGGTCATGAAATCCCGGATCACGGTGGTCGAATCGACCCGCACGCCGTTGATCACCTCGAGCAGATTCCGGTAGGCGTCGACCTGGGCTGCCCGGAGCGCATTGGGACGCGCCTGGGGTTTCCCGATATATCGCTCCGGCGGGGCGCCGATACCGATCGCCTCCATGGTCCCTTCGGTCCAGTTCACCATCCCCTTGTTGCCCACCTGTTCAACGATCTGCGTCCCTTCCGGTATGCCAACCTTCTCCTGACCGACCGTCACCTCTGCGATGCACAGGATCATGGCCGCAGCAAACGCTGTGGTCAAACAAATCTTTAGCCTCATAGCCGCCTCCTTTTCATGCCCCTTGTCGTTTATTTTCTTCCGCATCCGGACATCGCTTCCAACATACCAGAACGGCAGTCCCTCTGCAATGGCGATCCGCCTCCTTCCGAGCGGCAGCGGGTTCATTTTCCTCCCGGAAAGGCCTTCTCCTCCGGGACCGTGAGCCAGGGTTTGATATTGATGCTCTTGTCCGGATCTCCCCAGATCATCCCGGGATCCGGGGGGCTGGCCCCCCACCAGTTGTGCCTGGCATCGATATAGATGGAGGAAAAACCCTGGACGGACACTGCATTGCGGAGGAAATTGTTGTAGCTTATCGATGGGTTGGAGATGCCGACGCACTTGATCGCCCCCTCCCCTAAATTGTCTTCGAAGGTGCTGTAGGAGATCTGGGGCGCCGCATCGTTGCGTACGTAGATGCCGCTCTGGGCGTTGCTGGCGATATGGCAGAAGGAGATCTCCGGCGTCCCGTAATAGATGTCGAAGGCCGTAGTGGCATACTTCACCACGCAGTGGTCAAAAACGCTGTTCACCTGCGTCCGCTTCGCGAAGCGGACGGCGCTCCCGTAAGAACCCGGGGCTGGGGAGGCCCCGGAGGCGGTAAAGACGATGGGCTGCTCCGGTGTGCCCCTGGCAGCGATCCCGCCATCCTCGACGATGATCGACGTATTCCGGTCATACTGGAGGACAACCCCCGGCTCGATATGGAGAACGGCGCCGCCATCCACGGTCACATCACCCATCACCCGGTAGGGACTGTGGGAGAGGATCAGAAATCCGTCCGATTTGAGTGGTCCCGAAAGCGGCGAGGCGAGTATCGGAAGCGCCACCGGTTTCCCAGCGGGATAGGGGGCGCTCAGAATCGTACCCACGTCGATCCTTCCCCGGATCCTGGCGAAGATCTCAATCCCCCTCACCGTACCCCACCAGTTGTTCAGGGCCACAACCGGCTCGCCCGTCATCTCCCCGGCAAGATCGAAGGGGCCGTTGTCGGTGAGGCTGTTCTCCGTCAGGGAGACCTGCGCCCCCGAAACGGCAACCCCCCCGCCCCTGTTTTTCATAATCGCGTTGCGAAGAATCACCGGGGAGGCGGAACGGATGACGACCCCCTCCGCGGCGTTGTCGTGTATCCGGTTGCCGGAGAGGGTCGGTTTCGCCCCGTCGGAAATAAAAACGGCCGTTTCCCCGTTCTTATGGAGGGTGTTTCCTGCCACCGCCGGCGCGGAGAAGGCCCCCCGGATCGCGATCGCCGTCGCGTTTTCCGTCAGCTCGCTCTCCTCGATCCGGGGCGAGGAGTTCTCGCAGGCAATTCCGGCCGTCGCCTTACGGATGCGGACGAACCTCAGGAGATTCTCCTTTTCCCTGACGTTCGCAAAACGGATTCCCGCCCAGCGCTCCGCCCCCTCTGCGGCATCGAAGAGGATCAGGTGTTCGCCGTCCCCCTGGGCCTGAAGCCGGCCCTCGATCACGAGTGCGCCTCCCCGGGAATGGATCTCCGTCCCGGGTTCGATCGTGAGAACGGCCTTGTCCCGGACGATCACCTCTTTTTCGATCACATAGGGACTGGCGCCGGCATACCAGGTCGTATCGGCCTCGATCGCCCCCTCCACCGGAGTCGGCCCCGGCGCAACCGGCATGCCGGAGGCGGTTTCCGACTTCTCGCTTTCGTTCCCGGCGCGGTCCACCGCCGATACCTGGTAGTAGTAACGCCGGCCGTTGTCCAGCCCCTGATCCCGATGTTCGCTGAATTCGGTCTTCGCGATCTCCTGATAACCGGAGAGCGGCGTCTGGCTTCGGTAGAGGCGGTAGCCTGACAGGTCCGCGGCAGCGGACTTCTCCCAAGTCAGCAGGACCAGCCTGTCCCGGCCGACGATCCTGAGCTGCGTCGGCTTTGCCGGCGGAATCGTATCGAGCGTCACCGTCCCGATGGCGTCGACCCATTCGGCACTGTTCCCGGCATCGTCCATCAGACGGCCCGTGATCAGAGCACCGGCCAAATTATCGCCCGGGACGACGCGGTAGATGCCGAGGTAGACCCCCGGATCGCTATCCTGCTCTTGCATGTCGATCCGCTTCCTTAATTCACCGATATCGAACGAGGCCCGCATCTTCGACGTCCCCTGCATGACGACGCGGATCTCATCCCCCGCCTTCCGGGGGCGGTTCTGCGTATCCTGGACGAGCAGGAAGATCTCCGGCGGCCGCAGGGCCTCGGCAAGGGACGGCACGGGGATCGTCTTGACCATCTCCCTGAAGAGGTCGTCGCAGGCGCGCAGCAGCTGAATATCCCTCATGTTCATCGCGGCCACAATCACCGTGGCCACAATGCCGACCGGGGTTACCGACAGGCCGCCCTCGTGGATCCGGGCGACATGCTGTCCGCTCCAGAGAAAATTGCCCGTCTTTGCATCGACCATCTTCACCTCCGCCCCGACCGAAACTTGCGAGTAGATCACGGCGAAAAGCTTGTCGAAATCGGAGATCTCCCCGTAGACGACGGCGTCCACGCCGAGGATCTCCCCTAATTTCTGTGGGGAGGTCTTGTTGATCTCTTCCGGATCCGTGAGTCCCGCCTTCTTCAGGAGGTCGTCGATCCGGTAGAGCTCCATGTCCTTGAAGGGAAGCGAACTGAAATGGTTGTAGAAACCCCGGCGGACCGTCTCAAAACCATGTTTGCTGCGGGACCTGTCAAAGAAGGGAAGGACCGCAATGGTTCGGGGCCGGTGCTTTTCCATATAGGGATCGACCTTGTAGGTTCCCTCATACAGGGTGCTGATCCGGGGGAGTATCACCGTCCCTTGGGTGGCGACCATGCAGCCGCTGATCATTATGGCGATAAATGGAGGCAGCAGGACACCCGTGATTTTTTTAAAAACCGTCTTCATATTCACCCTCCCCAAAAAAGGTCGTCCCGCGCCGCCCCTCTGCCGCCCATTTCCCCGCGGCGCCCTATTTCCGATATCCCATCCGGTCCAGATAATCCTGAAGCGCGATCTGCCAGAATCTCATGGTCTTTCCGGTGACTGAGAAGAACTTCCGGGAGCTGAGGACACTCCAGGCGGGGCGGATAGCCGGCCGAGGCAGGCTGTCCGACCGGATCGGCTTCACGGTTACATCGTTGTTGCCCGCGTATTGCAATATCTTGCAGGTAAATTCATACCAGCTGCACCGGCCGCGGTTGGTCACGTGAAAGATGCCGGTATAGCCACCCTCGATCAGGAGCTGGACGGCGGCGGCCAGATCCCGGGAATAGGTCGGAGATCCGATCTGGTCATCCACCACAGCAAGGGTCTTGACCGTGGCGGCCTTTCCCAGGATGGTCTTCACGAAATTATTGCCTTGCCTGCCGTAAAGCCAGGCCGTCCGGATCAGGAGGTAACGATCCGAGAAGGCCTGGAGAAAGTGTTCGCCCTCCAGCTTGGAGGCCCCGTAGACGTTGAGCGGCGCCGGCTGGTCATCCTCGTCGTAGGGTAAGTCCTTCCGGCCGTCGAAAACGTAATCGGTGCTGAAGTGGACGATCGTGATCGCCCGCTCCCGGCACGCAAGGGCGATGTTCTTCACGCCGACGGCATTGACGGCAAAACATCTCTCCCGGTCTGTCTCGCAGCCGTCCACGTTCGTATAGCCAGCCGCATTGATGACGATCTCCGGCGAACATTCCGCGACGACGCGTCTGCATTCGTCCTCTGAGACGATGTCGATCTCGTCCACATCTTTTCCGGTCACCTCGTGAGAGGCGATCAGCCTGAGCATCAGATCGCTCCCCAGCATACCCTTGTGTCCTAAGATAAGAATCTTCACTGGTATTTGACATCCTTGAGATAAAGCCCCTGGGGAGGCGCCGTGAGGCCCGCCCGCCGGCGATCCCTTGCCGCCAGGATAGCGGCCACCTCCTCCGCTGAGCGCTTCCCCCGGCCTACATCGACCAGCGTGCCGACGATCGTTCTGACCATATACCTCAAGAAGCCGTCGGCTTCCACAGAAATATAAATCATGCCGGAGGCGTCCCTTTCTACGGCTATGTTCAGGATGGTCCGAATGCGGTCAGGGCTTTCCGAGTGGGTCGAGCAGAAGGATGAAAAATCGTGCGTCCCCTTAAATACGGGGAGAGCCCCGCCTATTCTTGCCAGATCGAGGGGCTTCCAGACGAACCAGGCGTATTTTCGCTCCAGGGCCGAGCGGGCCGGCCGGTTGCAGATCCGGTAGAGATAGACTTTGCTCACCGCATCGAAGCGGGCGTGAAAGGAGGGATCGACTTCGCAGACCTCGCGGATGGCGATATCCGCCGGAAGGAGACTATTTATCCCCATGAGGAGATTTCTCTCGCCGAGGCGGGAGGCGGTCCGGAAATGGGCAACCTGATGGAGGGCATGCACCCCGGCATCCGTCCGGCCGGAGCCTATGACCCGGACCTCCTCGCCGGTCATCCGGCCGATGCACTCCTCGATAATCTGCTGGATGGAGAGGCTGTTGATCTGGCGCTGCCAGCCGCAATAGGCGCTGCCGTCATACTCGACGATCAGTCTGATATTCCGCATCATCGACTCGCTTCCGACCAGACGTAAAGAAAAAAGATAAGAAATCTCTTTCCTTTTTACAGTGCCTGTCCGGCTCTCACGAAGCGCTTTCGCCGCAGCGATCGAGGGCGGCTACCGCCGGCAGGACCTTCCCTTCCAGAAGTTCCAGCGAGGCGCCGCCACCGGTGGAAATATAGGTAATCTTGTCGCTCTCCCCCGCCTCGTGGATCGCCACATCCGTATCCCCGCCGCCGACGATGGTCAGGGCATAGGAGTTGGCCACGCTGTGGGCCAGCGCCGCGGTCCCCCGGCCGAAGGCGTCAATCTCGTAAACCCCCATAGGGCCGTTCCAGACTATGGTCTTGGCATTCCCCAGCGCCTCCGTGAAGAGCGTAATCGTGGCCGGACCGATGTCGAGGCCCATCCAATGGGGATTCATTTCCTGAACGGGAACTATCTTGGTCTCTGCTTCGGCGCTCATGTTCTCGGCAATCACGCAATCTATGGGAAGATAGAACTTGACGCCCAGTTCCCTGGCCGTCTTGATGACCTCGGTCGCCTTGTCCATCAGGTTGTCCTCTACCAGGGATTTTCCGACTTCGTGCCCCAGCGCCTTGAGGAAGGTAAAGGCCATTCCGCCGCCGATGATCATCTTGTCGACCTTCCGGATCAGATGCCCCACGGCCTCCAGCTTTCCCGAAACCTTCGAGCCGCCGACGATCGCCACGAACGGCCGCGCCGGTTTGTCCAGGGCCTTCTTGAAGTAATTCAGCTCCCGTTTCATGAGGAAGCCGGCGGCGCACACCGGGACAAATTTGGTGATCCCCACGTTCGATGCATGAACCCGATGGGCGTTGCCGAAGGCGTCATCGATATAGACCTCCGCAAAGCCGGCCAGCCCGGCAGCAAAGCCGGCGTCGTTCTTCTCCTCTTCAATGTGGAAGCGGAGGTTCTCCAAAAGGAGGATGCAGCCCGGTTTCAGGGCATCGACCATCCGGCGCACCCCCTCGCCGATGCAGTCCGGGGCCATCTGGACCTTTTTCCCCAGCAGACGAGAGAGCCGCTTGGCCACCGGGGCGAGGCTCATCTCGGGGATCACCTTGCCCTTCGGGCGTCCCAGATGCGACATGATGATCACCCGGGCGCGTTCGTCAAGGGCATAATTGATGGTAGGGAGAACGGCACGGATTCGGGTATCGTCGGTAATGTTCTGAGAACTGTCGAGAGGGACATTGAAATCGAACCTAAACAACACCTTCTTGCCTTTGATGTTTACCTCGTCGATGAATTTCATGGCGCCTCCTATCGCTTTATTTTTTCGGACAGACAGTGTCGAATTATGTTGAAATAATCCGGACAAGAATGTTATAGGGCCCATACCATAACCGGTAGGTTCCGGTCAAATGTAAAGAGAGTCTTAAAGATATTAAAATAAATCTTTGCGAGGGAATAACGATGGAAAACGAGCAGAAAGGATCGACGGAAGAAAAACTCAGGTTGTTTGAAGCAAAAAAGGCGGATCTGATGACGATGGGCGGCGAGAAGATGGTCCTGAAGCAGCATGAACAAGCCAAGCTTACCGCCCGGGAGAGGGTTGCCCTTCTTTTCGACGCGGACACTTTTCAGGAGATTCAGCTTTTCGTGAAACACCGTTCCACCCTTTTCGGACTGGGGGAGAAGGAGATCCCTGCCGACGGCGTGATCACCGGCTTCGGCCTGGTCAACGGCCGGACTGTCTTCGCCGCCGCTCAGGATTTCACCAGCGCCGGCGGAAGCCTCGGAGAGATGCATGCAAAAAAGATTTGGAAGGTCATGGACATGGCGCTCAGCGCCCGGAAGCCCTTCGTTGCCCTGAACGACTCCGGCGGCGCCCGGATTCAGGAAGGGGTGCCTTCCCTGGAGGGGTATGGCGGCATCTTCTACCGCAACACGATCGCTTCGGGCTACATCCCCCAGATCACAGCGATCATGGGCCCCACGGCAGGAGGGGCGGTCTATTCCCCCGCCCTGGCGGACTGGGTCTTCATGGTCAAGAAGAACAGCTACATGTACATTACCGGCCCGGAGGTGATCAAGGCCGTCATCGGCGAGGAGGTGAGCCATGAAGATCTGGGAGGAGCCATCGCCCACGCAACCAAGAGCGGCGTCTGCCATTTTGTCACGGAAAGCGACAAGGACTGCCTCGCCAGGATAAGGACCTTCCTCTCCTTCCTGCCGGACAGCTGCCACAGCCCCCTGCCCGTCGCCGCCTGCACGGACAGCCCCGGCAGGGAATGTCCCGAACTGGACACGATCATCCCGGACAAGGCCAACCGGGTGTACGACATGAAAAAGGTGATCGCGGCCGTCGCAGATAAGGGAGAAATCTTCGAACCCCATGAACTCTGGGCAAAGAACATCATCGTCGCCTTCATCCGGATCATGGGCCGGCCGGTCGGCGTGATCGCCAACAACCCCAAGTTCAACGCGGGCATCCTGGACGTTAACGCCTCCGACAAGGCCTCCCGCTTTATCCGATTCTGCGACGCCTTCAATATTCCCCTGCTCACCTTCTCGGATGTCCCCGGATATATGCCCGGCACCCGGCAGGAGTGGTCCGGAATCATCAGCCACGGGGCCAAGCTGCTCCACGCCTATTCCGAGGCGACGGTCCCAAAGCTAACGGTCGTCACGAGGAAGGCCTACGGCGGGGCCTACCTCGGCATGTGCAGTAAACAGTTGGGCGCCGATTACGTCATGGCCTGGCCGACGGCGGAGATCGCCGTTATGGGAGCGGAAGGGGCCTGCAACATCATCTACCGCCGCGAGATCACCGCGGCAGACGATCCGGCCGCCAAACGGGCGGAACTGGCGTGCGCCTACGAGGGACAATTCAACAACCCCTACTTCGCCGCCGGTCTCGGGGTCATCGAGGAGATCATCCGGCCGCGGGACACGAGAAAACGGGTCGCCGCCCTCCT
>JAHJQP010000057.1 GCA_018819165.1 Pseudomonadota bacterium | reverse complement strand
GAAAAATGTTTTAATCTCTTGACATTCCGGGCCTCCTATCAGGGTGGAGAAGATATCATGTGGATAAAAGAAACAGGTGAAATCGACGACCGGCTGGTCTTTCTGGGAACCCATAAAACCACCATGTATCTGGTCAAGGCGGACCGGTACATGTTAATCGGGGGCGGCGGCCAGTGGATGGTGCCGGAACTGGATCGGCAGATCCGCAAATACGGCATCGAGATGGATCGGGTTGCCTACGTCTGGGTCAGCCATTCCCATTATGATCACTGCGGTGCTGTTCCCTATCTGAGAAAACGATACCCCTGGATTCAGGTTCTCGCTTCCCGGGGTGTTGCAGAAATTTTTGGAATGGAAAAGGCGCTTAAAAACATGAGGACCTTCAGTTGCAAGGTGATGGAAGCCATGGGGCTTTCCATGGAATACGACGGAGTTTCCCTTGGTTTTGATGAAATGCCCGTGCACAGGTCTCTCAAGGAAGGAGACCAAATCGATCTGGGGAACAACGTCCGCTTTGATGTGTACGAAACCCCGGGGCACAGCCGGTGTGCGGCGACCCTCTATGAGGCATCCCGAAAATGGCTTTTCCCTGGTGATTCCCTCTGCTTTCCGGTGGGTGACGGCAGTGAATTTCTGTCCACGGCCACCGAAAGCTTCATTCAGTATATTAAAAGCCTCAAAAAGCTGGAACCCCTTGAAGTTTCTCTTTGCGGATGGGAGCACTACGGTGCGGTTACCGGAGTCGATGCGAAAGACCTCCTGGGCCGAGGCATCCGATCGACCCTGGCCTTCAAACGTTTCATTCAGGAAGAACTCGAGGGGGAAAAAGATCCCGATGCGGTAGCGCACCGGATGGCCCGGGACTGGCTGGACAAGTCGGGCTTTACCTTTCTTCCGGATGAAGTCATGTTCTACATCTCCCGGGGAATGATCAAAAACGCCCTTCAGGAAAAAGTGGATTAAGCGAACAAACCGTCATCCAATCTTTGGCAAATGGCCCCCATCAGGGTTCGGGCCGGTGCGTTTCAGGGTTGGGGCCGCCACCGGTTTCCAGTTCTTGAATTCGAAAGGCGTTGAACACGTTTTCGGTGGTGACCCGGGCGATTTTTTCAAGGGATGTGTTTCGGATCCTGGCAATTTCCATGGCCGTATAACGGACAAAGGCAGGTTCGTTTTTTTTGCCCCTATGGGGCGCCGGAGTAAGGTAGGGGGCATCTGTCTCAAGGAGGATTTGATCCAGGGGGGCTTTTTGGGCAACTTCTCTCAAATCATGGGAACTGCTGTAGGTCACCGGTCCGGGTATGGAGAGAAAAAATCCCCGGTCCAGATACTTTCGGGCCAGATCCCAGTTGCCGGAAAAACAGTGCATGATGCCACCGGTCAGGCGTGCACGGAATTCGAAAAGAATGTCGTAGACTTCCTCATGGGCCTTTCGATCATGGATGATGACGGGAAGCCCCAGGGTTGAGGCGATTTCCAGCATGTTCCGGAAAAGCTCCAACTGCGGTTTCCGGGGAGAATGAAAGTGATGGAAGTCAAGACCGATTTCGCCCAATGCCGCCACCGCCGGGTCCCGGGCGAGGGTTTCGATTTCGGTAAGGCGCTCGGGGCCGGCCCCTTTGGCCCAGTGGGGATGATAACCGACCGTCGCGTAAACTTCCGGGTATCGGGCGGCAATCTCCATGCACTTGCGACTGCTGGCAGGCGTCACACCGATGGTAACGACCTTTTTTACATCCTCCAGGCGGGCCCGTTCAAGGACGGCGGACAGATTGTCCATCAAATACGGCTCGTCCAGATGCGCGTGAGAATCAATGAGCATTTTCAAACCTCTTACCAAAGGATGAGGACTTTTCCGGGTCGGGTCATTCCGGTAAAATATATAGAACAAAAAATTGTGAAAATCAATAGTAAGAGGAGAAGGGGGGTAAACAGATTTTTCTGTAGCCGATTTTTCAAAATAAACCGATAGCAAAATTCATTTGAATGCATATACTAAGTTTTTCTCCGACAGGGGGCGCCGAAGCGATGACCGCAACGGAAGGACAGATGAATACTGCGGGAGAGGTTGTTTTTCAGGTCCGGGACCTCACCAAAATATATGACATGGGGGAGGTCCAGGTGCATGCCCTGCGGGGTGTAAATCTGGAGCTCTATTCGGGCGAACTGGTCGTGCTTCTCGGACCGTCGGGCAGCGGGAAATCGACATTGTTGAACATCCTCGGCGGCCTGGACACGGCAACCGGCGGCGATGTCTCCTACCGCGGCAAGAACCTGACCCATGCCAATGAACAGGAGTTGACCGACTATCGCCGCTTCCATGTCGGGTTTGTCTTTCAGTTTTACAACCTGATTCCCAGCCTCACCGCACGGGAGAATGTGGCGGTCGTGACGGAGATAGCAAGCAATCCAATGGTCCCGGAAGATGCCCTGGAGCTGGTCGGATTGACTGAGCGCCTCGACCATTTTCCCGCCCAGCTCTCCGGCGGCGAACAGCAGCGTGTGGCGATCGCCCGCGCCATTTCAAAGAATCCGGAGGTACTGCTCTGCGATGAACCCACAGGCGCCCTGGATTCCAAGACGGGGATCATCGTCCTCGAAGCCCTGGAGAGGATCAACCGCGAGCTCGGTACGGCGACCGCGATCATCACCCACAACGCGGACATCGCCGGAATGGCCGACCGCGTCATCCATCTCAGTAACGGAAGAATTACGGAAGTAAAGGTAAATACAGTGAAAAAATCGCCGGGCGAACTTCAATGGTGAGATAATGAAGGCCCTTAACCGAAAACTCGGGCGGGATCTCTGGCGAATGAAAGGCCAGGTCTTTGCCATTACTCTTGTCGTGATAAGCGGCGTGGCGACCTTTATCATGTTCATCAGCACCATTGATTCCCTGTCCCTCACCAGAGACACGTTTTACCGGGAGTATCGTTTTGCCGATGTGTTCATCAACTTGAAGCGGGCGCCGGAGAGCCTCAAGGAGAAGATGGAACAGGTTCCGGGTGTCGATCAGGTCGAAACCCGCGTTTCCGCTTATGTCAAACTGGACGTTCGCGGGTTTCCGGAACCGGTGACCGGCAAGATCATTTCCATTCCTGATGACGGCAAACCACTGCTGAATCGCATCTACATCAAGAGAGGCAGACTTGCCGACCCGGCGAAGGACAATGAGGCGGTGATCAATGAAAACTTTGCCCAGGCGCACGGTTTCAATCTCGGTGATCGCTTTGCGGCGATCATCAACGGCAAGTGGAAGGAGCTGACGATCACCGGCATCGCCCTCTCCCCGGAATTCGTCCTGATCATGCGCCCGGAGGCGATGAGCCCGGATTTCAAACGCTACGGCATCCTCTGGATGGGCCGCAAGGCGCTCAGCAAATCGTACGATATGGACGGCGCGTTCAATGACGTGGCATTGACCCTCCATCCGGATGCCAAATTGAACGATGTTCTTGGTGAGCTCGATCATATCGTTGAGCGATACGGGGGGTTCGGCGCCTATGCCCGCAAGGACCAGATATCCCATCGCCTCCTGAATGAGGAATTCAAGCAGCTCCAAAGGAGCTCGGAAATATTCCCCACCATTTTCATCTGTGTCGCCGCCTTCTTGTTGAATGTCGTCATGAGCAGGACGATCAATACGCAGCGCGAGCAGATTGCCGCTCTGAAGGCATTCGGTTACAATAATATCGATATCGGCATCCATTACGCGAAGTTAGTTGTTCTGATTATATCTGCCGGCTTGGTTGGAGGCATCGCCGCGGGTATCTGGTTTGGAAAAATGCTGGGCGGCATTTACATGGAAGTGTACCGTTTCCCGCACCTGCTCTATACGTTGCATCCCTGGGTGATCATCACGGCGGTTCTCATCAGTATTGCATCGGCTCTTGTCGGCACAATGCACGCCCTGTGGAGGGTCGCCAAGCAGCCGCCTGCCGAGGCGATGCGCCCCGAACCCCCCGCCCAGTACCGGGTCACGCTCATTGAAAAGACGGGCATCGGCCGCTGGCTTACGCAACCGTCGCGGATCATCGTCCGTAATGTGGAGCGGAAGCCCGTGAGAACGTTTCTTTCCATCATCGGAATCGCCGTTGCCTGCGCCACGATGATCTCCAGCGGATTCTTCAAGGATGCCGTCGCTTTTATGGTCAATGTCCAATTTGTTCGTTCCCAAAAGGAAGATATAAAGGTGGCGTTCGTCGAACCAACCTCCCGCAGGGCCGTATATGAGCTCAAGGAGCTTCCAGGCGTCCATCACGCGGAGACCTTCCGGACGGTTCCGGCACGGTTCAGATCCGGCAACCGCAGTTACAAGACGGCCATCAATGGAATAGAACCCGAGAGCCGTTTGCATCTTTTGTTGGATACCGAGCTCAAGCCGATATCCCTGCCGCCTTCCGGCATTGTGCTCAACGAGTACCTGGGCAATTTTCTGGGCGTCAAAGCCGGCGACCTGTTGACGGTCGAGGTTCTCGAAGGATCGAAGCCGATCCGTCAGGTGCCGGTCGTTGCCCTGGTCAAGCTGTATCTGGGAGTGATGGGTTACATGGATCTCACGGCACTCAACCGTTTGATGAGAGAGGGCGACGCCATCTCCGGCGCCTATCTGGTGACCGATCCGCTGCACAGCGAGAAGCTCTATCGGAACTTTATCCACATGCCGCGGATTTCCGGGACCGTGCTGAGGCGAAACGAAATCCGCAATTTTCAAGAGGTGCAGGCCAAAGGGATGCTTTTTTTCACGTTCATCGCCACCTTGATGGCCTGCTCCATCTCTTTCGGCGTCGTCTACAACAGCGCGAGGATCGCTTTGTCGGAGCGAAGCAGGGAACTCTCCAGCCTCAGAGTGCTGGGCTACACGCGGGGCGAAATTTCATATATCCTCCTGGGGGAACTGGGACTCATCACGCTCATCGCCATCCCCCTGGGCTTTATTATCGGATACTGGCTCTGTGCCTACATCGCCCAGGCGCTGGCCTCCGACCTTTTTCGGGTGCCGCTGGT
>JAHJQP010000056.1 GCA_018819165.1 Pseudomonadota bacterium | reverse complement strand
GGCGATTTTTCTTGAAATAGTAGCTCAGGTACAGGAGCGGCTTGTGTAAAACCCCCTTCCAGCACAGGTAGAACGTGATCAGCAGACGCCCCATACGGCCGTTGCCGTCGAGGAAGGGATGGATCGTTTCAAACTGGTAGTGAATCAGGGCGCAATCGACAAGGATTGGCAACCGCTCCTTGTCGTGAAAATAGCGCTCAAGGGCCCCCATGGCTTCAAGCGCTTCGTGGGGAGGCGGCGGCACATAAGACGCCTCGTTGAGGGTGCAACCGGGGGGGCCGATCCAGTTCTGCGATTGTTTGAATTCACCGGGGAGCCTTTCACTGCCCCGAGCGCCTTCAAGGAGAAGGGCATGGATCTCCTTGATGAGGCGAAGGCTCATCGGCAGGCTCTGAAGACGGTCGAGCCCGTAATTCATCGCCTTGACGTAATTGACCACCTCCGTTACATCGTTCAGATTCTCAAGTTTGTCCCCGCTTTCATAGGCGAACAGATCGTCCAGGGAGGCCTGTGTTCCTTCGATCTGCGAGCTCAAGAGGGCCTCCTTTTTGACGTACATCGCGATAAAAAGATTGACGTTGGGCAACATTTGCGCCACACCGTCCAACCGGGCTAGGGCCATGTCGGCACGGGAAAGCAGATTCTGAAGTTCCCTCTCAATCTTGATGGCGGGCTTGGGGGGTAGAGGCGTCGGGATAAACGCCCGATAACCGGTCGTTTGTTTCACATACACACCGCTTCTCTGCATACCTCACCCCCTCTTATTCAAGAATTGTTGAATAGCATACCACCCCTGCCCCCGTTATTCAAGAATTATTGAATAACAGGTGGTCACGCTGCACCTTATTAAAGAATTATGGAATAACACACCCTCCGGGCGTCTCTTATTCAAGATAACTTCAGTAGCCTCGCTGCCGGGCATCAGGGCACTTTTAAAAAGTACCTAAATGTGGGCGGACTCGGCATTCGGATTTTCACTATAAGGTACATTTTCAGCAAATGCTGAAAGGTTGTTTAGCAATGAAAGTAAATGAGAAAAATATACTGGAAGAGGTTGAAAACACCTTAAGAGCTTACCTGCAGCGGGTCCCTTTTCTGGAGATCGAGTCCCTGGAAAGGGAACTCATGGTCGGAGATATCTGTATTGATATCGTGGCCACGTCGGGGTTGAACCATCCCGTCCTTTCATGGTATGAAGGCACTGAGAAGTTGCTTCGGCATTGCGGCTTGATGCCCTGAGAATCACCGAATATCACGATGAGGAGGGATACGCACGATGGCAGAGGAAACCAAGAAGAAGGAGCAACACGAAGAAAAGCCCCTGGAAAAGATGACGGTCAAGGAACTCCGGGAAATCGCCCGGGCGATCCCGCGTTCTACGTCTGTTCACGACATGAAGAAGGACGAAATTATCGCCTTCATCAAGGAAGTTAGGGGGATCAAGGATGAAGCGTCCGTCAAGCAAAGGAAAAAGGTCGTCAAGCTCAAGATGACCAAAGCCGAGCTGAAAGCCAAAATCCGTAAGCTCAAAGAGGCGAGGCTGCAAGTGCTGGAGGCAAAGGACGGTAAAACAGCCAAAGCCCTGCGGCATCGTATCAGCCGGCTGAAGAAGAAATCGCGGAAAGTTGCCGGGGTCTGAACGCCTATCCCGAACCTCCTGGAACGGATCAGTCATGGCCGTTCCAGGCTCCTTCAGAAGATCCCGTCAAGGGGCGTCCCGCAGCGGGGGCAGGCCGATTCCTTCAGGTCCAGCCGCTCGATGGAGAAGCCGAAGCGGCCGATGAGGAGATGGCTGCAGTGGGCGCAGAGCGTATTTTCTCCGATGTCACCGGGGATGTTCCCGCTGTAGACGTATTTCAGACCGGCGGATCTGCCGATCCGGGCGGCCCGGTGGATGGAGGAGGCGGGCGTCGGCGGCGTCTCCGTCATCCGGTACTGGGGGTGGAAACGGCTGATATGCCAGGGGGTCTCCGCCCCGAGGGAGAGGATGAACCCGGCGATCTGCCGGAGCTCCTCATCGCTGTCGTTGTAGCCCGGGATGAGGAGGGTCGTCACCTCGACCCAGATCCCGAGCTCCTTCATCTTCCGCAGGCTGTCGAGGACCGGCTGCAGACGCGCGCCGCACCGCTTGCGGTAGAAATCATCGTTGAAGGCCTTGAGATCCACGTTTGCCGCATCCAGGCGCGGCGCCAGGAGATCCAGCATCTCTCCCGTCATGTAGCCGTTGGTCACGAAGACGTTCACGAGCCCCTTCTCCTGGGCAATCCCGGCGGTGTCGTAAGCGAATTCGAAATAGACGGTCGGCTCCGTATAGGTGTAGGCGATGCTCCGCGACCCGCTCTGGAGGGCCAGCTCCACGATCTCCTCCGGCGTCCGCTCCCGCCCGACGATGCGGCCCTCCTCCCGCGGCATCTGCGAGATCTCGTGGTTCTGGCAGAAGTCGCAGCGGAAGTTGCATCCCGGCGTGGCGATGGAAAAGGAACGCGAACCGGGAAGGACGTGGAAGAGGGGCTTTTTCTCGATGGGATCGGCGTTTTCGGTGATGAGCGACCCGTAGACGAGGCTGAAGAGGACCCCCTCCCGGTTCTCCCGGACGCCGCAGACCCCCCGTGCGCCGGGGGCGATCCGGCAGCGGTGGGCGCAGAGCCCGCACCTCACGTCGTTTTCGTCTTCCTTTTCGTAGAGCAGCGCTTCATGAACCATGCTTCGCCTCCCGGACGACCCCCGGCACCGGTCTCCGTCCCTCTGCGCTGAGCGGCGCGGGTTCCCGGATGACCTCCTGGATCGTCCGGAAGGAGAAGGTTACGGAGAAGGAGAGGCCCAAGAAGGCGCCGAATGGATTGTTCATTACCGGGATCCGCTCCTCCATGCCGGTGCCGAAGCCGTACCAGCCCCACGGGAGGAAAATGACGCTTCCCCACTGGATCCGGACCCCCTGGAGCTGACTCCGGATCATGGCGGTGAGGCTGGCAAGGTGGAAGTGCCGGGCTTTCTTGTCGATCGGCGAATTGAAGAGGTTCATCAGGCGCCCTTGGGCGCCGATTGCGGAATAGCGGTTCATCACCCCGATGAAGACCCGTCCCCGGCAGACCCGGATCGCCTCGGCTACGGCCCGGCCGGGATCGTCCATGAATTCGAGGGATGTGATCAGGGTGACGATGTCGAATTCGTTGTCGGAAAAAAGGAGGTCCTCGGCCCGGCCCTGGTGGAGGTCGACGCGGTGCTCGAGCCGCTGGCGGGCCAGATCGAGCATGAAGGGCGACGGATCGATACCCGTCACGTCACAACCCTTCCGCCGGAAGAGGCAGAGGTGCTCGCCGCCGCCGCACCCGATGTCGAGGAGGCGTTCCCCTGCCCGGGGCGCGGTCAGATCGAGGATAAGGCTCTTGATCCTCCCGTCGAGGTAGCGGCCGCGCGGCGTTGCCCGCCAGTCGTCATGTGCCGTTGCTTCTTCCATCGTCATGGCGTTTCTTTTCCCTCATCCGCCGATCGCCGGCATCTCCTTCATGCATTTCTTGATGTGGCCTTCATCGCAAAACACCTCGTGCTGTCGCGGTTTCCGAGTGATTGCCTGCCGGATAAGCTCTTCGATCCCGCCATTGCTGCATCCTGCCCGGAGGGGACCCTTGAGGTCCACTTCGTTGTCCGAGAGCAAACAGGCCCGGAGAAAGCCGTCCGCCGTCAGGCGGAGGCGGTTGCAGGTATGGCAGAAGTGCCGGCTCACCGGGCTGATGAAACCGATCTCTCCCGCTCCTCCCGCCAGGCGGTAGATCCGTGCCGGTCCGTCGCTTTTTTGGCCCTTGCCGTTGACCGGTTCGAGGCGGCCAATCTTCCCGATGCGCTCCCTGATGAAGTCGTTTGCAAGGTAGCGGCCGTTGTTCTCGCTTCCCGCGCTGCCCAGGGGCATCAGTTCGATGAAGCGGATCTGATATGGATTTAAGAGGGTCAGGCGGGCGAACTCGAGGATCTCGTCGTCATTGAAACCCTTGATGGCCACGATGTTGATCTTTATGGGCGAAAAGCCGGCTTCACGGGCCTTCCGGATTCCCCGCAGGACGCTTCGGAGATCGCCGCCCCGCGTGATCCGGGCGTATTTTTCGGCGTCGAGGGAATCGAGGCTGACGTTGATCCGCCGGATCCCCGCCGCGAAGAGGTCCTCCGCGCAGTCCTTCAGCAGGATACCGTTAGTCGTCAGGCTGACGTCGGTTATTTCCTGTACCGTGCAGAGGGAGGCGATGAACTCCACGATGCCCCGGCGGACCAGAGGCTCGCCGCCGGTGATCCGGACCTTGGTGATCCCCATCCCCGCCGCGACACGGATGATCCGGAGAATCTCCTCGTACCGGAGGATGTCGTCGTGGCCGATCCGGGAGAGTCCCTCCTTGGGCATGCAGTAGGTGCAGCGGAGGTTGCACCTATCTGTGATGGAAACCCGCAGATAGTTGATATCCCGTGCATACTGGTCTATCATCGCAGTGTCAGAGCTCCTTTCCACAATGGAAAACCGGATAGCCGTTTTCTAACACAGTTTCCGGTGCGTGGCAAGTTGTCTGACCGGCTAAATCCGCCGCCTAATTTTCCGCGGGCT
>JAHJQP010000055.1 GCA_018819165.1 Pseudomonadota bacterium | reverse complement strand
TCTCCGGGAACCGGGCCCATTCCGGCCGCCAAACCGCCACCTGTCGTCTTCCCCTTGAGCTGCAAAAGATATTTTTCGCGGATACGGGAGAGCATGGCGATTACGTCCCCTCCGGCGTAATCCGGATAGGTCCAGGGAAGGGGATGGAATGTTTTATCCCGGTAGATCAGGGTCAGATCGGCGTAAATCCCATCCCGGAGATAGGGTCTATGGGTGTAACCCTTGCCAGTGGCCAGGATCAGATGGGCCTTGGCGAGATAGCCGGGATCGATGTTCACCCTTCTTTGTCCCTCTGCCGATAGCCTGCCCTCCAGAGCATTCGTCCACTGTTTGATCTCCGGCAGGGACTCGGGCCGGATGAGACGTTCAAAGGCGACAAAACGGCGGATGAGAGAGCCGCCGAATTCCTTCACATAATAGTCTGTATAATCAAAAGGCGCCGGGGCGCTGATGAAATCGGCCCTCCCATACCTTTCCGACAGGGTCTGTACCGCGTCGCCAAGCAGGCGGCGATCCCCGGAAAAGAGACTGGCAATCAGCTTGACGGCCTCTGCCGGCTGCGGATCGCTCATAGGACCCTTTTCAGCTCCTCCCGGGTCACGGTTGCTGTGCCCACCTTGCCCACCACGATGCCCGCGGCGTGGTTGGCCAGATAGGCCGCCTCCCGGAAAGAGGCACCCGCAGCCATGCAGAGGGCAAAGACGCCGATGACCGTATCGCCGGCGCCGGTCACATCAAAGACCTCCCGCGCCTCGGTCGGAAAAGCCGTGTGTTTCATCCGGCCGTCCTTCTCGAAAAGGCTCAGCCCCTCCTCCCCCCGCGTGACCAGAATAGCCTTGAAATCATATTTTTCCAGTAATTTCATGCCGACCCGCACGTGATCGTGATCGTTTTGCATCTCTTCCCCCGCGGCATTGCCGGCCTCATGATGGTTGGGGGTGATGATATCGAACCCCTGGTACAGGGAAAAATCTCTCTGTTTCGGATCCACGCAGGTGACAATCGACCGGCCGGCGATCTCTTTCCGTATCCCTTCCAGAAGGGGTCCGGTCACCACTCCTTTGTTGTAATCAGAAATCACCAGGGCGCCCAGATCATCCCGGACCGACCGGATGTAGGAGAGGATCTTGCGGATGCTTTTAGCCTGCACCGCCTTGCGATCCTCAAAATCGAACCGGACCACCTGCTGGCCGTGCGCCACGATCCGCGTCTTGAGCGTCGTAGGACGCCTCTCTTCCACGACCATTCCACCGGTATCCACGCCCCGTTTGCGGACTTCGGCCAGCAGCCGTCTTCCCGTCTCATCGGAGCCGATCACTCCGGTCATATAAACCCGGCCGCCCATGACAAAAATATTGTTCAGAACATTGGCGCAGCCGCCCAGCATGAAACTGTCTTTACGGACTTCAACCACGGGAACGGGCGCTTCGGGGGAGATCCGGGAAACCCTGCCCCAGATGAAGTGATCCGCCATGATATCCCCGACGACCAGGACTCCGGACCGGGGAAAGTTTTCAATGATCGCAAACGCCCTTTTTTTACTTATGATCCGCTTCATAAAAATCCTGTCAACCCGCCTCCGGAGAAAAAACCATACTTCATGGCCTGTTATGCTATTATCATGGGCGGGGTTTGTCAATCCTTTTCTCCGTTGGCCCCGATCCCTCACAGAACGGGACTTGCGGATTTTTCGCATCCGGACTTTTTACGTAGCCGTCATTCCTTATTGACTTCAGGGGGGCAATCAGGTAGAAAAGTGGCGTCATCCATGCGGGTTCCTAACCGTCGTTCGCTCCGACCACCCAGGAAATGATGATGATTCGTTCCTTTCTTATAGTCATTATCGCCACTGCCGTTACGGCCTTCATGTCGACATGCGCCTTTCTGTTTCCGCTCATCTCGCCCGGCGAGAAGAAGGCGCACAAGGTCGCTAATCTCTGGGCGCGGATGCTGCTCTGGCTCACCAGCACCAGGGTTAATGTGATCGGCAGGGAGAACGTCCTGCTGGACAAGCCGCAGATCTTCATGGCCAATCACCAGAGCGATTTCGATATCCTGATTGTGACGGCCCACATCCCCGGCCAGTTCCGCTGGATCGCCAAAAAGGAACTTTTCAAGATCCCCATCTTCGGCAGGGCCATGAGAAGCGCCGGTTACATCGAGATTGACCGGCAGAATCACGAAAAGGCCATGAAAAGCCTGGACGAGGCGGCGCAGAAGATCCGGGAGGGAAAATCGGTCGTCACCTTTCCGGAGGGAACACGCAGCAAAGATCGAACGATCAAGCCGTTCAAGCAGGGCTTGTTCCATCTGGCCATCAAGGCGGGGGTCCCCATCGTACCCATCTCGATCATCGGGGCCCATGAGATCATGCCCAAGCGGACCCTGAAATTCAGGCCGGGGAAGATCACGATGATCATCGACCGGCCGGTGGATGTGAGCGGATACACCATTGAAACCCGGGGCGAACTCATCGAGCGGGTCCGCGGCATCATTATCAGAAACTTTGAAAGCGTGAGAAACCCCGATACAGATTTCGAAGCGGCCGACAGGGGGATGGGCGGTCTGTGACTCTTCTGGAAGCCATCATACTGGGCATCATCCAGGGGTTCACGGAACCGCTGCCGGTCAGCAGTTCGGCCCATCTGGTCATCATCCCCGCGTTGATACCGGGATTCCAGCCGCCGGGCATTTTCTTCGATGTCGTCCTGCACATCGGAACGCTCATCGCTGTAGTTTTTTTTCTGAGACGGGACATCGTAAACATTATCGCCTCCCTGATGCCGGCTCAATGGCCGACCGGATCCCGGACAACAAATGCAGGAGAAAGGACAGCCAACCGGCGGATGGCGCTCCTGATCGTCGTAGCCACAGTGG
This sequence comes from Pseudomonadota bacterium, assembly GCA_018819165.1. GTDB lineage: Bacteria > Desulfobacterota > Syntrophia > Syntrophales > UBA5619 > JAKAFS01. The sequence continues at coordinate 7,644 of JAHJQP010000055.1, read as the reverse complement.
TGACGGGCGTTATCGGCGTCCTGTTCAAAGACAGGATTGAGCATCTTTTTGAATCCGTAGAGACGACAGCCGTTATGCTTCTCATTACCGGCATATTGCTTTTCCTGTCGGACAGGGTTAAAAAGACGGATAGGCGGAAGGGCGACATGAATCTGACGGACGGGATCATCCTCGGCCTGGTTCAGGCTGTTGCCCTCATCCCGGGCATTTCGCGCTCGGGTTCGACCATCACTTTCGGGATCTTCCGGAGGTTGGAGAGGGAAACGGCAGCCAGGTTTTCCTTCCTGCTCTCCATTCCCGCGATCGCCGGCGCCGCTGTTCTGAAAGCGGTCGATATGGGGCAGATTCCTGCCGGAGATTTGCCCGCCCTGGGAGCCGGTTTTCTGTCGGCCGCCGTGACGGGGGTTTTTGCCCTGAAGATCCTCTTTGTGATGATCAACCGGACCGGCCTTGGCATTTTTGCCTATTACTGCTGGTTTGCCGGGGCCGCTACACTGATCATCCGGGGTATTCAGCAATGAAGGGGGAAACCGGGGAAACGCCGGTTATGCTGAGAAGATGAATCAGAATCCTTCCCGTAAAAGGACATCCGAGATCGCCGGGGTGAGCTGTCTTGCCCTCGCCCTTTTCCTTCTGCTCGCCCTTCTCTCCTATCATCCCCTCGATCCCTCTCTGAGAAAATCTTACAGCCCTTGGGAAACAATCCCCATCCATAATCTTATCGGCACCGTCGGATCCTACACGGCCGATACCCTGATCTGGATCCTCGGGATCGGAATCCTCTGGCTGCCGGTTTTGCTCATGGTCGCCGCCCTCCGGTATTTCCGCGATCCCCTGTTCCGGATCGGGGCGGCCGCGGCGGCGGGCCTCGCCGGCCTGGTCTTCGCCACCTCCAGTCTGTTTGCTCTGCTCATCGGAGATATTAAGATCTACGACATTTCCCTGAGCTCAGGCGGTCTTCTGGGAGCATTCACGGCACGAATCCTCGATGCCTACCTGCGCCTGACCGGGTCCCTGATCGTACTCGCCCTGGTCCTCATCATCGCGCTGATGGTCATGTTCGATTTTTCAGTCGTCCGATTCGCCGGAAGATTGGTTGCAATGGCATCAGCAGCGTCAAGAATGGGAAAATCTTTCCTCGACAGCTGCCGGGAGAGGTTCGGGAAAAAGCGGGAGGCCCCCGCCGTGAGCAGACAGGCCGCCATTCCCACACCGATCATCGAGGAGTCAAGGCAGGAGACCCTTAAGGAAAAGCTGAAGAAGGCAGAGCAGACCCGTTTTGACTTTGCAAGCCGGGTGAGCGGAAAATTCCAGCTACCGCCGCTGACCCTGCTTGACCGCGTGGAGCGGAAGGATACCCGGATCAAACGGGAAAACCTCATCGCCAATTCCCGGATTCTCGAGAAAAAACTCTCCGACTTCGGCGTTGAGGGAAAGGTGGTGGAGGTAAAACCGGGGCCGGTCATCACCACGTATGAGCTCGAACCGGCGCCGGGAGTCAAGATCAACAAGATCACCAATCTTTCCGACGACCTGGCGCTGGCCCTCCGCGCCCCGAGCATCCGGATCATCGCCCCCATCCCGGGCCAGGGGACGATCGGAATCGAAATACCCAACCAGGAACGCGAACCGGTGCGCCTGCGGAACGTCCTGGACAACGCAGCGTTCAGGGAATCGCCCTGCCGGCTGCCCATCGTCCTCGGGGAAGACATCGTGGGCGCCCCGGTCATCACCGATCTTATCCGGATGCCCCATCTCCTGATCGCCGGGACTACAGGCTCCGGAAAAAGCGTCTCCCTCAACGCCATGATCTGCAGCATCCTCTTCAAGACCCCGCCGGATGAGGCCAAATTCCTCATGATCGACCCCAAGAGACTCGAACTTTCCGGTTATGAGGGAATCCCGCATCTCCTTCATCCGGTCGTCGTCGATCCGAAGAAAGCCGCCCTTGTCCTCCGCTGGGCCGTGGAGGAGATGGAGCGCCGTTACCGGATCATCAGCGAGGTGGGGGTAAAGAGCATCGAAGCCTACAACGAGTTCCGGGGCGGGCAACCGGATGCACCGGAGGCCGCGAATCCGGCGGACGACGAAAAAACCGAAAAGGAGCGGGCAGCGGCGGCAGGAGGAGATGTCGCTCCGACCGCCCCGGGAGTGAAGAAAGGGCCTGAGGACGGCAGGGAAAAGAAGGAACCGCTTCCGGAGAGGCTTCCCTACATCGTCATCATCATCGACGAGCTCGCCGATCTGATGATGGTCGCCCAGAGGAATGTGGAGGAATCGCTGACCCGCCTGGCCCAGATGTCCAGAGCCGCCGGAATCCACCTGATCCTGGCGACGCAGCGGCCCTCGGTGGATGTCATCACGGGGATCATCAAGGCCAACTTCCCTATCCGGATCTCCTTCAAAGTCTCATCCAAGGTGGACTCCCGGACCATCCTCGATCAGCTTGGCGCGGAAAAACTTCTGGGGTCCGGAGACATGCTCTTCATCCCGCCCGGAAGCTCGGCACTGACGAGGATTCACGGCGCCTATGTCTCGGACAGGGAGATCGAGCGAATCGTCGATTTCGTGAAAAAACAGGGGAAACCGGCTTACGACGAGTCGATCGCGGAGTATGAACCGGATACAGCCAGTGAGGACAGGCCTGACGAGGATTTTGACGAGAAGTACGATGAGGCCGTCCAACTCGTGACGGATCTGGGACAGGCCTCGATTTCCCTTGTCCAGAGGTACATGAAAATCGGGTACAACAGGGCGGCCCGGATCATCGAGCGGATGGAGGCGGAGGGCATTGTCGGCCCTTCGGACGGCGCCAAGCCCAGGAAAGTGCTCGCGCAGAAACTGCCGCGATGATGAGCTGAATGCGTAGCAGGGGGTGCAGCTCCATCATCCCCGGGAAAATGATTTGTTGAAGATGCATGAACAGAAGGTCCATATCGTCAGCCTCGGCTGTCCCAAGAATCAGGTCGATTCCGAAGTCATGGCCGCCATCCTGGCCGACGGGGGGTACGCCGTTACCCCCAGCCCGGAGGAGGCCTCCGTCATCCTGATCAATACCTGCGCCTTCATCCTCCCGGCCAAGGAGGAATCTATCGAGGAAATTCTCCGCATGGCGGCCTGGAAGCAGGGCGGCAGGGGTCCCTGCACCCATCTCATCGTGACCGGATGTCTCCCCCAGCGCTACGGGAAGGGCATGGAGAAGGCATTGCCGGAAGTGGATCTCTTTCTCGGCATCGCCGAGATCCCCCATGTGGGTCGTCACCTGGACGAACTGCTTCAGGCCGGACCACGCCGGCAGCGATCCGTCATCGGTAAACCGACATTCCTGATGAGCGCCGGCCACCGGCGTCTGATCTCCGCCCCGATGCATAGCGCCTACCTGAAGATCGCCGACGGGTGCTCCAACCGCTGTTCCTACTGCGCGATCCCCACCATCCGCGGAAAGGCCCGAAGCCGGACCGTCGACCACGTCGTGGGGGAGGCGGAACTCCTCGCCGCACAGGGCGTGCGCGAACTCATCATCACCGCCCAGGATACGACGGCCTACGGACTGGACCGGAAAGGAAAGCCGACGCTGAGCCGCCTTCTCCGGGCGATGGCCAAAGTCAGCGGCATTTCCTGGATCCGTGTCCTCTATACCTATCCGGCCCATCTGACGGAAGAGCTGCTCCAGACGATGGCGGAGGAAGAGAAAATCTGCCATTACCTGGACATTCCCATCCAGCACGGCGATGACGCCATCCTCAGAGCAATGCACAGACGGGGGGACAGCGCGCTGATCCGGAACGTCATCAAAAAAACGAGAGAGATCGTCCCCGATATCGCCCTCAGGACCTCTCTCATCGTAGGCTTTCCGGGAGAGACCCCCCGGAGATTCGAAAACCTACTCTCATTCGCTCGGGAAATCCGCTTTGACAATCTGGGGGTCTTTACCTACTCCCGGGAGGAGGGAACGGAGGCTTGCGCCCTCCCGTCACGGATTTCGGAAAAGGAAAAGGAGCGGCGCCGGGGCGTTCTGATGGAGGAGCAGGCCCTGATCTCCCGCGCGATCAACCGCACCCTGATCGGCACACGGCAGGAGGTCCTCGTCGAGGGGAAAGGCGATCTTTCCGGTTACACCCATGTCGGGAGGTGCCGGCGCCAGGCCCCGGAAATCGACGGGGTGACCCATCTACGGGGAGGAGCGCCGGAGATGGGCGCGCTGGCTGCCTGCCGGATCACTGCCGCCGACGATTACGACCTGTTTGCGGAAATCATCTGATCTATTGCTATTTCCCTACCTCGGCTATCCATCCCCGCCTTTTTATTGAATCATCCGGGAGCGAGAGCGAATGGCCCAGAAACCTCCCAATCAATGAATCATTGTTATCCATTATATAATTATTATTAGTTTGACTAATATTAAGAAAGGTATACTTTTGATATCATAATCATTATTGAAATAAAGCATCTTGTCGAAACCGGATGACTCATCACTATAAAGGCTATCGGAGGAAATGATGGTGGATATTAAAAGTTTACCGGACAATCCCTATCTGTTGCTGACGCCGGGACCGCTGTCCACGACCAAGAGCGTGAAGGCGACGATGCTGCGCGACTGGTGCACCTGGGATGATGATTACAAGAACCTGGTGCAGGAGGTCAGGGAAAAGCTGGTCAGGCTGGGGACGGACAAAACCGACCGGTACACCTGCGTCCTCATGCAGGGAAGCGGGACATTTTCCGTGGAATCGATCATCAGCACGGCGGTCCCTGAAAGCGGCAAACTGCTGGTCCTTCCCAACGGCGCTTACGGGGACAGGATCGTGCAGATCGCCAAGACCGCGAAGATCAATTGCGTCTTCAACGACAGCGGGGAATTGGAACCGCCCGATCTGGAAAAGCTTGATGCGACGCTCAAAGAGGACCGGGCGATCACCCATGTCGCCGTCGTCCACTCCGAAACCACCACCGGCATGCTCAATCCCATCGAAAAGATCGGAAAGATCGTCAAGAAATACGGTAAGATCTTCATCGTGGACGCGATGAGCAGCTTCGGCGGCATCCCCATGAATATCGAGGCTCTCGATTGCGATTTCATCGTGAGCAGCGCCAACAAGTGCATCCAGGGCGTTCCCGGTTTCGGTTTCATCCTCGGAAAAAAAGAGGTCCTGATGAAGTGCAAGGGGCAGGCCAGATCCCTGTCGCTGGATCTGTACGACCAGTGGAACACCATGGAAAACGACAAGGGAAAGTGGCGTTACACCTCCCCGACCCATGTCGTCCGCGCCTTCTATCAGGCCCTGAAGGAACTGGAAGAGGAGGGGGGGATCGCCAGGAGGGCCGAGCGGTACCGGGCGAATCACAGAACCCTGGTGGACGGCATGCGGAAACTCGGATTCCGGACACTGCTGCCGGATGCCTACCAGGGCCACTTCATCACCTCTTTCTACAGCCCGGAAAGCGGGAAATACGACTTCAAGACCTTTTATGACATGCTGAAAACGAAGGGCTTCGTGATCTACCCGGGAAAGGTATCCAAGGCCAGCGCCTTCCGGATCGGAAATATCGGGGACGTTTATCCCGCCGATATGGAAAGGCTCGTGAAAGCCATCGAGAGTTCAATGTTCTGGAATGACTGAAGCGGGGAGAACGGCTTGATCATCATCTGAAGAGATGCGAAGACCGCATCAGGGATCAGGGAGGGCGGCGAAATGATTACAGGAATTCTTAAAGAGATCAAAACCGAAGAATATCGGGTATCCATGACGCCGGCCGGCGTAGAGATCATGAAGGACAATGGTCACACGCTGCTCGTTGAGAAGAACGCCGGGGTCGGCAGCGGATTTGACGACAAGGCCTATGTCGCCGCCGGCGCCGAGATCGTCAGGACCGCGAAGGAAATCTATCACCGCTCCGACATGGTCATGCACGTCAAGGAACCGCAGCCTTCGGAATACGACCTGATCCGCAAAGATCAGATCGTCTTCACCTTTTTCCATCTGGCTGCGAACGAGGCTCTAACCAGGGCGATGATCAAGAGCAAGTCCATCGATATCGCCTATGAGACCATCCAGAGGGCCGATGGATCCCTGCCGCTCTTGATCCCCATGAGCGAGGTGGCGGGACGGATGGCGATCCAGGAGGGCGCCAAATATCTGGAGATGGAATACGGCGGAGAGGGTGTCCTCCTCGGCGGCGTGCCCGGTGTGGAACCTGCAACGGTGCTGGTGATCGGGGCAGGCACGGTCGGAACGCAGGCAGCCAGGATGGCGTGCGGTTTGGGCGCCAGGGTGTATGTGATCGATTCCTGCCTGCATAGACTCCGTTATCTCAATGACGTGATGCCGCAGAATTGCTTCACACTGATCTCCTCGCCGGCTACGATCCGGAGACTGATCAGAGAGGCGGATCTCATCGTCGGCTCTGTCCTCATCCCCGGGGCAAAGGCCCCCAAGCTCGTCACTCGCGACATGCTCAAGACAATGAAGAAGGGGGCGGTCCTGGTGGACGTGGCTATCGATCAGGGCGGCTGCTTTGAAACCTCCAGGGTGACGACCCATAGGGATCCCATCTACACGATCGACGGCATCATCCATTACTGCGTCGGCAACATGCCGGGCGCGGTCGCCAAAACCTCCACCTTGGCCCTGACCAATTCCACCCTCCCCTATGCGGTCGAAATCGCCAACAAGGGGTGGAAAAGGGCGATGAAGGAAAATCTGGAGATCAGGAAGGGCGCCAATGTGATCAATGGTCAGGTCACTTTCAAGGGTGTCGCAGACGCCTTCGGTCTGATACTCGCGTCGGTCGACAAGCTTCTGTAATCGTTTCGCTCAGCTTTTAATCATTTTACGTGGCAAGCACATTGAATGCCCCTGTTATTCCTCGCGACTGTCCGGCACAAGGTATTCAGGATGCTTCTGGCCAAGGAAAAGATCACCGAGGAAATGATCCGGATGCTCTCGTCATGGCGTCATTCCGGGTTCCACGTCTTCTGCGGCAACCGCATATCGCCCAATGACAAACCGGCCATGGAAAACCTGGCGAGATACATCATCCGGGCCTCTTTTTCCCAGGAACGTACGCAATATCTGGATCAGGCATCCAAATGTTGCCTAACAGTCATTTACACCATCTTTGGCATAAGCGCCCATTTGATATACCATGATTTGTTTTTCGCATTCTGATCAAGGCAGACGATTCCGCCTGTCTGGAATTTGATGATTGATTTATCCGGTGATCCGGTTATCAAATAGGAGACAAGCCGCTCCATGAAAGGAAGATGACCAACAAGCATGGTGTTTAGTGCTGGATCAAGTTCCGGCGCTATTTTTGTGACGTCATCATTTGGGTTGATTGCTTTGATTTCTGTTACCCCTGCAGATGGTTTCAGATATTTGGAGAAGATTTCGGCTGTCTGCCTTGCTCTGGTTTTACCGCTGTGGAAGATCTGTGAGACCGGAATATTAAATGCGGCAGCCACTTTTGCCATAGCATGAACCGTTGCCTTCCCTGCTTCCGTTAAAGACCGGTCCGGATCAGCGGCCTCTGGATGGGCTTCACCATGTCGCACAAGATAAAGAGGCATGATAGTCACCTGATGATGTTAATTTTCGTCAAACCCATGGTGCCTTTTCTTTTATGATGTAACCAAATTTATTA
>JAHJQP010000054.1 GCA_018819165.1 Pseudomonadota bacterium | reverse complement strand
GTTTTCCACCTTCTTTGCAAGATCGCGAAGTTCATTTGTCGGGAAGGGCCAGAGGGTGATGGGTCGGAAAAGACCGACCTTAAGGCCGGTATCGCGCAGCCGCTTGATGGCCCCCTTGGCGATCCGGGCGCCCGTCCCGTAGGCGACGAGGATGAGTTCTACGTCATCCGTCCTGTAAAGCTCATGACGCGTTTCCTTCCGGGCGATGACCTGGTACTTCCTGTCCAGAGTCCAGTTGTGCTCCTCCATGTCCAGGGGGTCAAGGATCAGTCCCCGGATGATCTTGCTCTTGCCGGCGCCCGCGCCTTTCATGATGTAAATTTCCGGATAGACGCGCGGCTGGGGTTCCTTGAAGACCACCGGCTCCATCATCTGTCCCATCATGCCGTCAGCCAGGATCATGACCGGCGTCCGGTACTGGTCGGCGAGAGTGAAGGCGTCCATTGTCAGGTCCGCCATCTCCTGCGCCGTGGCCGGTCCGAGGACGATGACCCGGTAGTCCCCGTGGCCGCCTCCCCGCGTGGCCTGAAAGTAGTCCCCCTGGGACGGGCTGATGTTCCCCAGTCCGGGTCCCCCCCGCATCATGTTGACGATCACGGCGGGAAGCTGGCAGGCCGCCAGGGAGGAGATCCCCTCCTGCTTGAGGGAGATTCCCGGGCTCGACGATGAGGTCATGGACCGGGCGCCCGCGGCGCTGGCCCCGGCCACCATGTGGATGGCCGCGACCTCGCTTTCCGACTGGATGAAAACGCCGCCCTCCACCTTGGGCAGGTGCTCCGCCATGTACTCCGGGATCTCATTCTGCGGGGTGATGGGATAGCCGGCATAAAAACGGCATCCCGCCCGGATAGCGGCTTCCCCGATGACCATGTTTCCCTGCATCAATACTTTATTCACGGTAAACCTCGATCGCGATATCCGGACAGGTGATCGCGCACAGGGCGCACCCCGTGCATTCTTTCCCCTCTTCCTTAAAGCATACCGGACGGTATCCCCGGGAATTGTATTCATGGGAGGGGATGATCAGCCCCTTTTTGCATGCCTGAATGCAAAGATGGCATTCCTTGCAAAGCTCCCTGTCGATGATGATATGTCCTCTCAATGGGTTTTTCTCCTCACCATTGCAACGGATCCCTCCGCCGGAAATCGGTTGTCGGCACCGTTCATCTGCAACTTTCCGCCCAGGTGAAAAATTTGATATGCTCCCCGAGTTAGAGAGGGTTTCTGGCGCATATCGAGGAGAAAGTCAAGATGAAATTCCGTTCAAAACCTAACGATCTGAAATCCCTCCAGCTTAATAGCGACGGAGCGCTGAAGGAGCTCGATTTCGATCACGAAGAGCTCTTTTTCGTAATCCGTCCCGAGGACCAGGCCTTCGACCCCCTTAAAGGGGCCGTCGACGATCCGGGCCGGTTCTCCAACCTTCGGATACTGGAGCTGATGAACCTCCACCTTCGACCGGACGATCCGCCGGATGGCGTCGATCTTGGCGTCCGGGATCGGAATGGGTTCAGCAAAGCGGGGTTTTCCCAGGATGCGGACGACGCCGAATGTTTTAAGCACATCAACCTTGGTCTGATTGTCCAGGGAGAAAAGTTCGAGGAAGAGGTAGCCCGGAAACATGGGAATCATGATCCGCTTCCGCCGGTCTTTCCGCTTGCTCCAGACCTCCATTTTGGGTAGAAAGACATGAAAAGCCTTCTGCGTGAGACCGATATAGACCCGGTCTTCGTGACGGCTTCGCGTATGGAGGGCATACCAGGGCATGGCTTTCCTTTCGGGGCGGGAGGAGTGATGCTCTCTCCGCCTTTTTCCCGTATCTCGTGAGAAAGTCTATAACAACAGTCTGCTTATTTCAATGGTGAAATCGCAATGGTTTTGAATATCAACGGCTTGACGCTGTCGCTCGGCGAAGGGGTGGACCTTCTCCCCGCCCGGGCCGCATCCCTCCTCGGCCTTTCCGAGGGAGTGGTCACTGATCTGCGGGTCCTGCGGCGTTCAATAGATGCGCGACGCTCCCGCCCGCCCCGTTTTGTCTATCTCGTAACGGTTCGCCTGCCGGATGGCGTTACCTGGCATCCGGGGGAGCATGCCATTGGGGTAAGCGTGACGGTAGAGACGAAGGTTCCGGAGGAACGGCCTGCAGGACCGTCGGGGGGCGCCCCTGCGACGGAGCAAAGACCTGTCGTGGCGGGCTGCGGGCCTGCCGGGCTTTTTGCGGCCCTGACCCTTGTCCTCAGGGGGCTGCCAGTCCTCCTGCTGGAGAGGGGCAAGGCCGTTCCGGAGAGGCTATCCGATGTCCGTTCCTTCTGGGAGAAGAGTATTCTGAATCCGGAAAGTCACGTCCACTTCGGGGAGGGTGGGGCGGGCACGTTTTCCGACGGCAAGCTGACCAGCCGGGTCAAAAACCGGTACACCGGTTGGATCAAGCAGGTCCTGGTCGACATGGGGGCGCCTGCCGGCATCCTGATCGACGCCAGACCCCACATCGGGACGGACTATCTGCGGGCGGTCGTGGTGAACCTCCGCAACCGGCTTATCGAGATGGGCTGCGAGATCCGTTTCGGGGCGAGGGTGACGGATTTTCTGATCCGGAAGGGAAAGCTCATCGGGCTGGTCGTGAACGGCACGGAACAGATCCGGACGGACCATCTGCTCCTGGCGATCGGACAGTCCGCCGACGATACCTGCCGGAAGCTCGCGGAGAGGGGCGTTGCCCTGGCGACGAAGCCTTTTGCCGTAGGCCTCCGCGTCGAGCATCCGCAGGAGGTCATCAACCGGATCCAGTACGGGCGATGGTCAGGCCATCCCGACCTCCCCCCGGCGGATTATTTCCTTACGGCCAAAATTGAAAACATGAACCGTTCGGTCTATTCTTTCTGCATGTGCCCCGGCGGCCAGGTGATCGGGTGCAGCGCACAGAAGGGCGGCGTGATCACGAACGGGATGAGCCGGTTCCGCAGAGATAGCCCCTATGCCAACAGCGCCGTGGTTGTCAATGTCCGCGTTGATGATCTGGGGGGCGAAAGCCCGCTGGCGGGACTCGCCTTCCGCAGGCATTGGGAGGAGAGGGCCTTTCTGGCCGGGGGGGGAACCTACTTTGCCCCGGCGCAGAGGCTGACCGATTTCCTCGCGGGAAGAGAAGGTTCTCCCGGCGTGAAGAGCAGTTTTCTCCCCGGCGTCCGGGAAGCGGACCTGCGGGAGGTTCTCCCCTCGTTTGTCGTCGCGGCCCTGAAGAGTGGGTTTGCCTCATTCGAGCGGAAGATGCCGGGGTTCATCACCGGGGAGGCGAACCTCATCGGCGTGGAGACCCGGACGTCTTCGCCGGTCAGGATCATCCGGGGCGAAGACGGACAGAGCGTGACCGCAACGGGCCTCTTCCCCTGCGGCGAGGGGGCCGGTTACGCCGGGGGGATCATCAGCTCCGCCCTCGACGGGATCCGGGCGGCGGAGCGGCTCATCGATTCGCTGGGGAATTGAAACGGGCGTCAAGAATGAGATCATCGCCCCTGCGGGTGATCCGGTGAAATGAGAGGCTGAGGGCCTCGTCCATCTGCCTGGTTTCCAGATCGCCGACGGCGTTAACCCCCGTGCCCATGATCCTGGGGGCGAGGATGACGATCAGGCGGTCGGCAAGATTTTCCTTCAGAAACGAAGTGATCACGGCTGCGCCGCCCTCGACCAGGAGGGAGGAGATCTTCCTTTCCCCCAGGACTCTTAGGAGCATCCTCAAATCGACGCGGCCGGTCCGGTCCTCTCCGACCTCCAGCACCTCGATCCCTTTTTCCCTAAAAAGGCGCCGCCTCTCCTCCGGAGCTTGGCGTGTCGCGGTGATGATCGTGCGGGCATGGCGGCCCTCTCCGAAAATCTTTGCATCCGGCGAGAGTCGCAGATGCGAATCGACGACGATCCGGAGAGGATTCCGCCCCCGTACGAGGCGGCAGGTAAGCTCCGGATCGTCCCTGAGAACGGTGTCCGCGCCGACGAGGATCGAGTCATGGAGACATCTCAAGCGGTGGGCGAACTTGCGCGCAGGGGGAGAGCTGATCCAGCGCGAATGTCCGGAAGCCGTCGCAATTCTGCCGTCGAGAGTCTGGGCGAACTTCAGGGTGACGTAGGGGAGTCCGGTCCGGATATATTTGAAGAAGACCTCGTTGATCTCCCGGCAGGCCTCCTCGAGGACCCCGACCCTCGTTTCGATCCCGCTTTGCCGGAGGATTTCGATGCCCCTTCCGGAGACGAGCGGATTGGGATCGGTCGTCCCGACCACCACGCGGCCGGGCCGGCACGCGATCACGGCGTCGACGCAGGGGGGGGTCCTGCCGTGATGGCTGCACGGCTCCAAGGTGATGTAGAAGGTCGCCCCCGCGATGACTTCCGTCGCGTTTAAGATGGAGTTGATCTCCGCATGGTTCTCGCCGCAACAGCGGTGGTAGCCTTCCCCGATGATCCTGCCGTCCCGGACGATCACGGCGCCGACCAGGGGATTGGGGCTGACGCGTCCTTCCCCTTTCCGGGCCAGCCTCAGGGCGCGACGCATGAACTGTTCATCCGTCAAACCGTTTTTTCTGTCATTCATGATCTTCTTATAACACGGCCGGGGCCGATGTAAACTGTTTTTCAGCAGGGATTTCGGATGTCCGGCCGAGCGGAGGTTTTCCTGTTGTGATCCCTTTTGAAAATGTGCTATGAATGCGCCACCGATGACTGGGTCGAAAGGAGAAAGGATATGAAGGGCGTCGTCTTAGCGGGAGGGTTGGGGACAAGGATGTATCCCCTGACCAAGGTGACCAACAAGCATTTGCTGCCGATCTACAACAAACCGATGATCTATTACCCCATCCGGACCCTGGTGAACGCCGGGATAGACGAGATCCTGATCGTTACCGGCGGCAACAACGCCGGCGATTTTCTCCGCCTGCTCGGAGACGGCAAGGAGTTCGGTCTCCGTCACCTCAACTATACCTATCAGGAGGGGGAAGGAGGGATTGCCGCTGCTCTGAGCCTTGCCGAATATTTTGCCGGCAATGACAAACTCGTCGTCATCCTCGGCGACAACATCATCGAAAATAATATCGGGGCCGCGTTGGAGGCCTTCCGGGCACAGAAGGAAGGGGCCCGCATCCTTCTCAAGGAGGTGGCCGATCCCCAGCGTTTCGGCGTCCCCGCCTTCGATGGGGAGAGGATCGTTCGAATCGACGAGAAGCCCCTCATCCCGGCGTCCAACTATGCGATCATCGGGATCTACATGTACGACCACCGGGTGTTCGACTTCATCAAGACCCTGAAGCCCTCGGAGCGCGGAGAGTTGGAGATCACCGATGTCAACAACTTCTATATCCGGGAGGGGAAGATCGCCTGGGATATCCTCGATGGTTGGTGGACCGACGCGGGGACCTTCGATTCCCTGCAGTATGCCTGCAACATGGTGGCGAAGACGGGGGCGAACAAACTTTGATCCGGAAGGGGAGAGGTGGCGAAATGATAAACGGCGTGATGGTCAAGAAGCTGCGGGTCATTTCCGACGAGCGGGGCAGACTGATGGAGATCCTGCGCGCCGATGACGCGATGTTCCGGGGCTTCGGACAGGTCTATATGACGACCGCCTATCCGGGGGTTGTCAAGGGATGGCACTATCACAAGCGACAATCAGACAACATGGCGGTCGTCCGTGGGATGATGAAGATCGTTCTGTACGACGGCAGGGAAGCTTCCCCGACCTTCGGCGAGATCAACGAGTTCTTCGCGGGCGTTCACAACCCCATCCTCGTTCATATTCCTCCGCTGGTTTTTCACGGCTTCAAGTGCATCTCCCCGGAGGAGGCGATCGTCGTCAACACCCCGAACGAACCGTACAGGTATGAAGAACCGGATGAATTCGGGGTTCACCCCCACCAGAACGATATTCCCTATGACTGGGGGCGAAAAGACGGCTGAAGGCCTCTTTTTTTCAAGGGCCTTGCTTCGACCAATGTTTAGAGGGCACCATGTTTTCGACGGTCTGGTTGACAATGATCTTCACCCTGGCGGGCGCCGCCGTGGGGAGTTTCCTCAATGTATGCATCTTCCGGATTCCCGAGGGCCTTTCCATCGTTTCCCCGCCCTCCCGTTGCCCGCACTGCGGCCGTCCGATCCGCTTCTATGACAACATCCCGGTCGTCAGCTATCTCCTTCTCGGGGGGAAATGCCGGGACTGCCTGGGGAGGATCTCCGCCCGCTATCCGCTGGTCGAACTGCTGACGGCTCTGGTCGCCTGGCTTCTCTTCCGGAAATATGGCCTGACCCCGGCCTATGCCGCCGCATTCGTCTTCAGTTGCGCCCTGATCGTCATCACCTTCATCGATCTCGATCACCGGATCATTCCCCATGTGATCACGCTGAGCGGCATCCCGGTCTTCTCTCTGTTGGCCGTCCTTTTCATGGGGCTATCCTTCGCGGATTCCTTTTTAGGCATCATGATCGGCGCCGGAACCCTGTATTTCGTAGCCGTTTACTATGAAACGTTGACGAAAAGAGAAGGGATGGGGGGAGGGGATGTCAACCTGTTCGCTATGCTGGGGGCGTTTCTGGGCTGGAAATCGCTTCTCTTCGTCCTCCTCGTCAGTTCGCTGCTGGGGGCGATGGTCGGTCTCGCCGCGATGGCGATCAAAGGGAAGGACTTGAAGTATGCGATTCCCTTTGGCCCTTTCCTCTGCATCGCGTCACTGCTCTACATATTCTTCGGGAACGTCCTGACCGGACTCTTGCTCTCCCTCCGGCCCTGAGAATGTTCTGGTTATCGAATCTCAACGGGTGCGCCGTTTCAGTCGCTCCAGATCCCGAACCGTGATTCGGCTCCGCGAGGTCTGGACCAGCCCCTTTCTGCGGAGGACCGTTAACTCCTTGTTCACGCTTTCGCGTGTCGCGCCGATCAGGCCGGCCATCTCCCTCTGCGTGGTGAAGATTTCATAGGAGGCGGGGGATCCTGTCGCGGCCTCGACCGTCTGGGAGAGTTCCACAAGCTTTCTCGCCAGTCGATGCGAGATCTGAAGAAAGCAGGCCTCGGTCAGCAGATCATCTGTCCTGCGGAGACGTCGGGATAAGGCGTAGAGGATGGCCCGGAGGGCGGTCTCCTTGTGCATGAGGAAGGAAAAGAAATTATCCCGCTGGAGGATGTGCAGCTCCGTGCCCTCTGTCGTCTCGGCATTTGCAGACCGTGGCTGCCCGTCGAGGAGGGCCATCTCGCCGAAGAATTCTCCCACACCCAGCAGCGCCAGGGTGATCTCGTTCCCCTGCCGAGTCGAAGCGAAGATCCTGATCTGGCCTCGGATGATGATGTAAAGCGCGTCCCCCGCCTCCCCTCTCCGGAAGAGGAGGGTTCCCTTTTGAAATGACCGGCGGTCGATCTGTCGTGCCAGGGATCTGCGGTCTTCGTTTCCGAGAGAAGCGAAAATGGGAATCTGACCGAGAACCTCCGCCGAATCCATAGGGATCAGCCCCTTTCCTTCCGATCTCTGCCATTTAGAAAGCGGGAAGCCTTTGATGCACATGGGTCATGATCACTTCTTACCGCACTTGACCACCATAGTCAAATTTCATCCGTTCAATCTCTCTGCCTCGTGAATGTGAAGAGAATCACACAGGAGATCGGCTTTGGGGTGTATGTTTCTATTGACAAAAAGGTTTTGTTCCCCTTATCATGAAACCGTGGCTATTTTCTTTGTGAAAACATTCAAGAAAGAGGAGTTTCCCCCTGCTGGAGCTGGTGATCGTCGTGGCGATCGTGTCGGCCATTGCTGCTCCGAATTTCATGCATGGGGCATCCCCTTGGGTGGCGCACCGGCAATACTCTTTGCTAATTGAGTGGTGTTGAGTTATGAGGATTAAAAGAGGCAATGGTTTTACCCTGATTGAATTG
>JAHJQP010000007.1 GCA_018819165.1 Pseudomonadota bacterium | reverse complement strand
TAGTGTTTCGCCTTTTCGAAATCCGTTTCGCAACCAAAGTGCTTCCTGACGACTTCCTTCACGTCCTTGCGGCTTTCAATCATGGAGAGCTCATAGATGGACTGGGCGTTGTCCGAGACCGGGCCGAAGCTGTCCACGGCGATCGTGACGGGGCCCATACCCAGAAAACCGAAGGCGACGAGACCAAAGGCGAAGACCGGGGCGGCGAACTTGAAGGCATCGGGCATCAGGGACATGACCGAACCGCTCTGGGAGACGAGATAGGCGATGAGCATCAAAACCAGGATCGTCAAGCCTTCCCAGAAGGCGGAGAAGTTCCCGGCGACCAGGCCGGAAAGGATGTTCAGCGACGCGCCGCCCTGACGGGAGGCGTTGACGACCTCTTCGCAGTGACGGGAATTGGTGCTCGTGAACACCTTTGTGAATTCCGGAATCAGTGCGCCGGCAATGGTCCCGCAGCTGATGATGATCGAAAGCGCAAGCCAGGCGGAGATCGCACCTCCCACTGCGGGCAGATCCCCCAGCAGGAAATAGCTCGCGATGAAGGTGACGACGATGGAGACGCAGGAGGTGATCCAGACCAGGTTGGTCAGGGGCTGTTCGAAATCGAACTCCTTCTTGCCGGTAAACAGAGATTTGCTCGTCGCGTAGTTGACGAAGTAGGAGGCCAGCGAGGTGAGGATCATGAGAATACGCATGGCGAAGATCCAGACGATCAGCTTGCCGCCCATCGCCGGATTCGTGGCAAGAGACAGCGCCAGGAAGGCGATAAGCGCTACGCCGGTGACCCCGTAGGTCTCGAAGCCGTCCGCCGTGGGGCCGACGCTGTCGCCGGCGTTGTCGCCCGTGCAGTCCGCGATGACGCCGGGATTTTTCGGATCGTCTTCCGGCAGGTGAAAGATGATCTTCATCAGGTCGGAACCGATATCGGCGATCTTGGTGAAGATGCCGCCGCAGATGCGCAACGCGCTGGCGCCGAGGGATTCGCCGATGGCGAAGCCGATGAAGCAGGGGCCGGACAGGTCCTTGGGGATGTAGGCCAGGATCAGGATCATGAAGAAGAGTTCGATGCTGACGAGCAGAAGTCCGACACTCATCCCGGAACGGAGGCAGATGTTCACCATGCTTAAGGGATTGCCGCTCAGGGAGGCGAAGGCCGCCCGGGAGTTCGCCACCGTATTGATTCGTATGCCGAACCAGGCCACGCCGTAAGAACCGAGGATCCCTATGACGGAGCAGAACAGGATGATCAGGACGGCGCCGATCGTGTTGCCCTGCAGACCGACAAAGTAGTAGATGATGCAGATGGCGAGCAGGACCCAGAGGCCGGCGAGAAATTTCCCCTGTTGAAACAGATAGGTCTTGCAGGTCTCCCAGATCGTGTTGGATACGTCCAGCATTGCCTGATGTGCGGGCAGATTCTTCGTCTGCTTGTACTGCAGCCAGCCGAAGATCATGCCGATTGCACAGATGACGAGGCCGACGTTCAGGATGGTCAACCCGCCGAGTGAACCGCCTATGAAGCTGATCTGGGTCAGATCGGGGATCTTGATGTCCGCTTCACCGGCGAAAGCCATAGGGGGCATCAGTAAAAGGGAGATGCCGGTTGTACCCAACAGAAATCCAAGACTGCGTTTTCCGACGCACATGATTCAAACCTCCTTAATTAAATTGGTCACATCTTTTTGATGATGTTTTTCCATGGCATTCTGAATACCGGAGGAAAGGATGTCCGCCACGGTCTCGCCTGCCGTCCGTATAAGCTGGGGCAGACAGGCCATCTCTTCGTCGGAGAAAGGTGACAGGACATACCCCTCGACCATCGACTTGCGCTCCGGTTTTCCGATCCCGAACCTGACCCGGATAAAGTCCGTTCCGCCAAGATGATCAGTCAGGGAAATGAGCCCCTTGTGTCCCCCGTTCCCCCCTCCTGCCTTCAAACGGATAGTCTGAAAAGGCAGATCCAGGTCATCGTGTATGACGATCAAGGCTCCAAGGTCTATCCTGAAATAGTCCGCCAGCCTCCTCACCGCGACGCCGCTCAGGTTCATATAGGTCTGGGGTTTTGCAAGTAAAACGGGGCTTCCTGCTATCTTTCCCTTCCCGATATGCGCGTCAAAGTGGGTCTGACTGAAAGAGATGTCGTATTGCAGCGCCAATTGGTCCAGGACGAGGAACCCTGCATTGTGTCTGCTCAACTGATACCGTATCCCAGGGTTTCCGAGTCCGACAAGAAGATTCACACTGCCCCCCACGAAGCTCCGCACCTTGTTTGGCGATCACCGCCTGGAGGCGATCAAAGGAGTGGTCAGCCTGTCGAACCCTCCTTCGGGGGTGCTTCTTCCTCGGCCTTCTCCTCAGCTTCGCCCTCCGCCTCCTCCGCGACCTCAGGCACGGCAACCTTCACGACGGCGACCATGACCACGCTGACATCACCCGGGTCAAGAACAGAAATGCCTTCCGGAGCTTTGATGTCCTGGACCTTGATCGAATCCCCGATATCCAGTCCACTCACATCCACTTCGATGAAATCGGGCAGCGCGGAAGGAAGACAGGCGACCTTCAGATCCCGTTTGAGATGCTGGAGCTCCCCCCCCTTCTCGAAGCCGACAGGGATGCCGTTGAAACGAAGGGGAACATCCACCGTCAGTTTGTGGTCCATGCGGATTTCATAAAAATCGGCATGATAAAACCGCCTGCTGACCGGCTCGATCTGGAGTTCCTTGATCATGGAGAGCTTTTCCAGGTGCTTCTCCCCTTCGATGAGCAGTTTGATAAAGACGTTTCCCTTTTTCTCCTTGATGATCTTCCGCAGATTGGCCGCATTCACCGACAGGGGCATGGCCTCCTTGCCGCGGCCGTAAAAAACGGCGGGAATCAACCCTTCTTTTCTGAAACGTCTTGCCGGTCCCTTGCCGGATTCTTTGCGGATACAGGCTTTTAATTCGGTCGCCTCCATGAAATCCTCCTAAATGAATAATGAACTGACTGAGTCGTTATAGTAGATCCTTCTGACAGCCTCGCTGAGAAGCCCCGAGACGGAGAGTACCTTGATGCGGCTGCAGGCTCTGGCCTTATCGTGCAGAGGGATGGTGTCCGTCACGATGACCTCCTTGAGGCCCGATTGTTCGATCCTTTCGATGGCCGGTCCGGAAAGGACGGGATGGGTGCAGCAGACGGAGACATCGATGGCCCCTTCTTCCGCCAGCGCCTTGGCCGACTGCACCACGGTTCCGGCCGTGTCGATCATGTCGTCGAGAAGGATGGCCTTCTTGCCCTTGACGTGACCGATGATATTCATGACCTGGGCGTCATTCGGTCCTTCTCTCCGCTTATCTATGATGGCCAGGCTGGCCCCGAGCCTTTTGCCGAAGGCGCGCGCCCGTTCCACGCCCCCCGTGTCCGGCGAGACGATCACGATGTTGTCGCCGCGGTAGTTCTTCTTGATATACTCCAGAAGGACGGGCGTGGCGAAGAGGTTGTCCACCGGGATGTTGAAGAAACCCTGGATCTGGCCGGCGTGGAGATCCATCGCCAAAACGCGGTTTGCCCCCGCCTTGGTGACGATATCGGCGACGAGCTTGGCCGTGATCGGCGCTCGGGGCGTCACCTTCCGGTCCTGCCGCGCATAGCCGTAATAGGGAATGACGGCGGTGATCCTGTCCGCGGACGACCGGTGCACGGCATCGATCATGATGAGAAGTTCCATCAGTGTGATGTTGACCGGCGGGCAGGTGGGCTGGATGATGAAGACATCCATTCCCCGCACATTTTCGTCGATTTCCACCCGGGTTTCGCCATCGCTGAAGGCCGTGACATTGACCTTTCCAAGGGGGACGCCCAGGTTTTCGGCGATCTTCCCGGCGAGCTCCAGGTTCGCATTTCCGGAAAAGACTCTCATTCTTTCGAGCATCTGAATTCCTTCAATTCAAAAATGCCATTGGCTGGGGCGGGAGGATTCGAACCTCCGAATGCAGGATCCAAATTCCTGTGTCTTACCGCTTGACGACGCCCCAATTCCGATTCACCGGGATACTGAACCCGGCATCCGAAGAACGGGCCGAAAAGAGGGATCGGTTTTACCTACAAGGAGTGCGCCGCTAACACCGACCACCTGTTTTTCTGCTTAAGATTTTTCTCTGCCGCGAAAGCGGATTCCTCATCTGTGAAGATGCCGAAAACGGTCGGTCCGCTGCCCGACATAAGGGCGCCGCGGGCGCCGTTATTCATCAAAAGAACCTTGAAATGATCAAGAACGGGATGAAGCCCCACCGTCACATTTTCCAGATCGTTAGTGAGGCCCCGGATCAAATCGTCCGCTGTATAAAAGCGAGGGATGCTATAATTTATTATCCCGCTTGTCAATCCTAAATTGAGTTTCTGATAAACCATTTTTGTGGAGATTCCAAACCCTGGATTGATCAGCACAAACCACAGCGGGGGGAGGGGAGGGGCCTCCACGAGGCGATTCCCGATACCGGAGGCCCAGGCCGTTTTTTCGAAAATGAAAAAGGGGACGTCTGCTCCCAGTCCCGCCCCGATCCTCATCAACGCCTTTCGGGTGAGCGGGCTGCCGGACAGTTCGTTGAGGGTCATCAGGGTCGTGGCGGCGTTGGAGCTGCCGCCTCCCAGCCCCGCGGCGACGGGGATCCTTTTCCGGATGGTGATCTCGACACCGGACGGGGCGGCGATCCGGGAAAAAAAGGCTGCCGCCGCCCGGTAAACGATGTTGCCCTCATCCTCCGGCAGCGCGGCGCCTGGGCAGCGGACAAGAATGCGGCCTTGGCCCGGCGAAAAGGTCAGCTCGTCAAAGAGACTGATCCTCTGCATGAGAGAAAGGAGGTCATGATAACCGTCCTTTCTCTTTCGGAGAACCCGCAGATAAAGGTTGACCTTGGCCGGAGAAGCCTTCGTGATCATTTCTTCGTAGTTTCTTTGACAAACCTCATTCGCAATTCGTAGAGGATGCCGTCGAGGAGCTGCTTTTCATCCTCGTCGAGGTTGCCTTCCGTTTTCGCCTTAAGGATGGTCAGGATGTCGATGGTCTGCTTGGCGGCAGGCAGATTCCGCCTGGTCTCTTTCGTGACCGGATCGGGGAAGTCCCCGAAATGGTACATGGCGGTCGTGCTGAGTGAAAATATGAAGCCGGTAAAATTGATTTCGGGAAAGGGGCGCTCGTCTGGTTCGGGAGCGGCTTTCTCTTCCGGAGGGACCTTGGGCGCTTCAACGCCGACCTCCGGCTTTTTCTCTTCCGCCCTGGGCTCTTCTTCACTGCGCACGGCCCCGGATTCGTCGAAAAAACGCCGATCTTTGATCACAAACCCCTTTTCTTTTTTCTCTTCTTCCATAAAAACCTCCTCGGATCTTGACGGATGTCGGCAGTTTGCCGGTAGGGAGGCGATGCGACCCCGGGATATGCTACTGCCGCTTACAACGGCCTCATGCTTCTGAGTCGGGCGATCCGCTCCTCAATCGGAGGGTGGGTGCTGAAAAGATTCATCAGGGAGCGTCTCGTCAGGGGATTGACAATGAACATATGGGCCGTGGAGGGGTTAGCCTTCATCGGAATTGCCCGGGAGGCCCGGGAGAGTTTTTCCAGGGCGGCCGCCAGATCATAGGGCTTACCTGAGATCTTTGCCCCGCCCGCATCCGCAAGGTATTCCCTTGACCGGGAGATCGCCATCTGGATGATCGCTGCGGCGATGGGCGCCAGGACGGCCATGAGGATCAGGCCGATGATGCCGCCTCCTCCCTCCTCGTCATCGCGGCTTGCCCCCCCGAATATCGCGGCCCACTGGGCCATATGGGCCAGCATGACGATGGTCCCGGCCAGAGTGGCGGCAATGGAGCCGATCAGCATATCCCGATTTTTGATGTGGGTCAGTTCATGGGAGATGACCCCTTCCAGTTCGTCACGGTCGAGGATCCTCAGAATGCCCTCCGTGACGGCAACCACGGCGTGGTGCTCGTCGCGTCCGGTGGCAAAGGCGTTAGGAGTGTCGCCGGAAATGATATAGACATGCGGCATGGGCAGAGAGGCTTTCAGCGCCAGATTTTTCACCATGGCGTGGAGCTCCGGCGCCTCGCTCTCCGAGACTGGCCGGGCCTTATACATGCGTAAAACCAGCTTGTCGGAGAACCAGTAACTGCCGAAATTCATCACCATGGCGAAGATGAAGGCGATGACGACCCCCTGCTGACCGCCGAAAAGACCTCCGATCAGCATGAGCAGCCCCGTCAGGGCGCCCAGAAGAAGTGCGGTTTTGATCGTGTTCATCTGTTTCCTCCTTCTATTATCGACTGTGATCAATGGTTGACGGCTTCGTAAAAAAAGTCCCTATGTTGCGTTGCACTTCATAGTTCGTCACTGCGGCATACGACAAAGTACGCCTCATTCATCAGGATTTGCGTGCCTTGCCTCTTATTTTCTCCTCAGCGCTTATGGAAAGTCAGTTGGTCGCCATCGTAGTCGATCACGATCTGATCCCCTTCGGCGAACGTTCCTTCCAGGAGCTTCATGGCCAGGTTGTCCAGGATCTGCTTCTGAAGCGCCCGCTTGAGCGGTCTGGCGCCGTAAACCGGGCTGTAGCCTTCGCGAGCTATATAATTTTTCGCCCCTTCTGTCAATTCCAGGGTCAGCTTCCGTTCCTGCAGCCGCTTCCGGATGAGTCCGATCTGGATATCGATGATCCGTTCGATTGCATCCATTGTCAGCGCGCGGAAGATGATGATGTCATCGATCCGGTTCAGGAACTCCGGCTTGAAGGTCGACCGGAGGAGCTCCATCGTCCGCTCCCTTCTCTCGTCTTCGCTGAGGGAGGCATCCTGGATCCACTGGCCGCCGATGTTCGAGGTCATGATGGCGATGGTGTTCTTGAAATCCACCGTGCGGCCGTGACCATCGGTCAAGCGGCCGTCGTCCAGGATCTGCAGGAGGATGTTGAAGACATCCGGATGGGCCTTTTCGATCTCGTCGAACAGAAGGACCGAGTAGGGCCTGCGCCTGACGGCCTCGGTCAGGTAACCGCCTTCGTCATATCCCACATAACCCGGCGGGGCGCCGATCAGCCTGGCCACGGAATGCTTTTCCATGAATTCCGACATATCGATTCGGATCATGGCCTGCTCGCTGTCGAACATGAATTCGGCCAGCGCTCTGGCCAACTCCGTCTTCCCGACACCGGTTGGTCCCAGGAAGATGAAGGATCCGATCGGGCGGTTCGGGTCCTGGAGGCCGGAACGGGCCCTTCTGAGGGCGCTGGAGACGGCGACGACACCCTCATCCTGCGCGATGACCCGCTGTTTGAGTCTCTCCTCCATCTGGATCAGTTTCTGGATGTCGCTTTCCATCATGCGGGAGACGGGGATGCCTGTCCAGTTGGCCACGACCTCGGCCACATCCTCCTCATCGACCTCTTCTTTGAGCATCTGCCGGTCCTTCTGTACATCCGCCAGTTTATTGTTTTCCTGCTCCAGATCCTTGTTCAGCTCGACGAGTCTCCCGTAACGGATCTCGGCCGCCCGGGCGAGGTCGCCCACGCGCTGGGCGTTTAGCTCCTCGATCTTGAAGACCTCGATCCGTCCCTTGATCTCCTGTATCCTCTTGATTGCCTCCTTCTCGCTTGTCCAGTGGAGCTTCATCTGGTCCATCGTTTCACGGAGATCCGCCAGCTCTTTTTCGATTTTCCCACGTCTTTCCACGGATGTCTTGTCCGTTTCGTTCTTTAGCGACTGCCGCTCGATCTCCAACTGGACGATCTTCCGGTCAACGGCGTCGATTTCGGCCGGCATGCTGTCCAGTTCGATCCGCAGACGGGAGGCCGCCTCGTCGATAAGATCTACCGCCTTGTCCGGAAGAAACCGGTCGCTGATATAACGGTTGGAGAGGGTTGCGGCGGCGATGATAGCCGCATCCTTGATCCGGACGCCGTGGTGGACCTCGTAGCGTTCCTTCAGACCCCGGAGGATGGCGATCGTATCTTCGACAGAGGGTTCCTTGACCATAATCGGCTGGAACCGCCGTTCGAGCGCCGGGTCCTTTTCGATGTGCTTCCGGTATTCATTCAGGGTTGTTGCACCCACACAGCGCAGCTCGCCCCTGGCCAGGGCCGGTTTGAGCATGTTGGAGGCGTCGACGGAGCCTTCCGCCGCGCCGGCCCCCACCACCGTGTGGATCTCATCGATGAAGAGGATGATCTCCCCCTGGGCGGCGGTGACCTCCTTCAGGACCGCCTTCAGGCGCTCCTCGAACTCCCCGCGGTACTTCGCCCCGGCAACGAGGGCGCCGATATCGAGGCCGACGACCCTCTTGTCCTTGAGGTTTTCCGGCACGTCGCCGTTGACGATCCGCTGGGCGAGTCCCTCCACGATCGCTGTCTTGCCGACGCCCGGTTCTCCGATCAGGACGGGGTTGTTCTTTTTCCGTCGGGAGAGGACCTGCATGATCCGCCGGATCTCCTCATCGCGGCCGATCACGGGATCGAAGGATCCGCTCCGCGCCAGCTCGTTGAAATCACGCGCATACCGCTTCAGCGCCTGGTATTTTTCCTCCGGATTGGGATCGGTGATCCTCTGGTTTCCCCGGATCTCCACGAGGACCTTGAAGATCCCATCCTTCGTGACGCCATTGGTACTGAGAATTTTCGCGACCGGACCTTCCTTTTCGTCGGCCATCGCAATGAGCACATGTTCTGCGCTGACATACTCGTCCGTAAGGCGCGCCGCTTCGCTCAGGGCGGCGTCCAGAACCCGGTTCAGTCTCGAACTTATGTAAGTCTGTCCTCCTCCTCCGCCCTCCACCTTCGGCAGTTTTTCCAAGGCCTTGCGAAGATCGGCTTCGATCCGCCGGGGATCGGCGCCTAACTTCTTGAAGATCTCGGAGGTGGTGCTCTCCGGCTGTTTCAGAAGAGAGACAAGGAGATGCTCCACATCGAGGGCCTGATGTCCATACTGACCGGCCAACCCCTGCGCCTCCTGGAGCGACTCCTGAACTTTCAAGGTGAATTTATCGAATCTCATCGTGAATCCCTTCCTGTTGTGAAAGAATCACCATTTTTAAGGTAAGTTAAACACCGCGGGAGGGGATGTCAAGGCATGTGAACCAACCGCCGCCGGCCAGACGGAAATGGGTTGACGGCTCAATGGCATCTATTGTATAAATTAACAAGTTACCATGGCCACAAGGAGGGTAAATATTGGAAGTTCCAGCAGTTACAGGAACGCTCGATCTCTACATGTCGGAGATCAACCGCTTCCCCATCCTGACGGCGGATGAGGAGTTTCGCCTGGCCGTTCGGCTGAAAAAGTACAATGACATGGAAGCCGCGGAGAAGCTGGTCGTCTCGAATCTGCGCTTTGTGGTCAAGATCGCCCACGAATACCGTAATTACGGACTCAAGCTCGCCGATCTCGTCCAGGAGGGCAACATCGGCCTCATGCATGCCGTGAAGAAGTTCGATCCCTACAAGGGATACCGGCTCATCTCCTATGCCGTCTGGTGGATCAGGGCGTATATCCAGAATTACATCATCAAATCCTGGAGTCTCGTCAAGATCGGCACGACCCAGACGCAGCGCAAGCTCTTCTTCAAACTCGCCCAAGCCAGGAAGATGCTGCAGAATCTCTCCGAGAAACGGCCGGAATTCAAGGAAATTGCCGAAACGCTCGGGGTCCGCCCGGAACAGATCGAGGAGATGGACCTGCGGATGAGCAGCCGCGATCTCTCGCTCGACGCCCAGGTGACTGAGGACGGAGAGTCGACTCATATGGATTACCTCATGTATGACGGGGCAGATCAGGAGACGACTCTGATCAAAAAGGAGGAGATGGCGCTTGTCCAGCACAATATTGCCGGGGCACTCGCCAAACTCAGCGAGAAGGAGAGCTTCATCATCCGCAACCGCGTGATGGCGGACAACCCCTTGACCCTGCAGGAGATCGGCGACCGCTATCACGTCACCCGGGAGCGGGCCAGGCAGATCGAAAAGCAGGCCCTCCGGAAACTGGCCCTCGCCATTCCTTATCTGGGGAAGGATACCAAACTGCTCGAGGCCTGACGGCTACATTAATAATCCCCCTGCTTT
>JAHJQP010000053.1 GCA_018819165.1 Pseudomonadota bacterium | reverse complement strand
GTGGTGGGGCAGGGGGCGCCGCCGCAGCAGGGACGCAGGTCAAAAAGGTGAACAGTATCGTGATAAAAACGAAGGGTGCATGCCGATGAAGAAAAAAAGAAATAACCATGATTTGCCTCCTTTCCTGAAGGGATCTGTGTCGCCGTATCCCCTATTACGGGGACACCTTGCAGCAAGGTGTCCCCACCGGGAAGGGGTCATGTTGTTGCCGTTCCGCGGGGCGTCACACGGCTGGCGTTACTTGGGAATGGGCGTTGTGGTCAAGAGGTATTTGAGGTCGTCGTCCTCGAAGCGAATGGAGAAGCCCCCGTAAATCGATCGGTTGTCCTGGTCACTGACAAAATCGTCCCACCCGGCGGAGAGGTAGATGTGCTTGAAGATCTGGTATTCCGCGCCGGCCTTCAGATGCGCGCGTCTGTCGTTGCCGAAGCCGAAGGCCTCGAAGGAGAGCTTGAGCTTGTCGTTCAGGGTGAGGTAGTCGACACCGACGCCGCCGGTAGACTCCAGCAGACCGCCCCGGAGGACCACATCCCGGTAACGCTTGGCGATCTGGGCGTTGAAGAGGAGGCCGTCGCGGTCCCATTCCTCCGTCCTCGTTATCGGGCCTCCGCCGACGCTGACATCCCTGGTGGTCCGTCTTCCCCTCGGGTCGCTGACGATGCCGAGGATGTAGAACTTGTCCTCCTTGGGCTGGATCCGCAGTTCAAGAAAACTCTTCGCATCGCTCTTGTCGAAGAGGTATTCGCCCCGGTAGCTGAGGAAGGTCCGGAACTGTTCCGCCTTGTTCACGTAACGGTTAAGACCGGTCAGCCCCTCGTTGAGGTTTCGCACCGTCTCATCGTCGTTGATGAGCTTGCCGATGCTCCCCCGCCCCTCGTTGATCTTTTCCGTCACCTCCTGAAGCGAGGCCAAGGTCTTATTGAGTTTATCTGCTGTGGCGCTGTCTTTGACGAGCTTTCCCAGGGTCCCTTCGCCCCGGTTGATGCTGCCCGTGATCTCGTTGAGTGTTGCGAAGGTCTTTTCCATTGCGCTCGATGCAGCCTTCAGGGTGTCCATGACCTGGCCGACCTTCTCGTCGTTCTGGGTGACGACCCTGTTGAGATTTCCCGTGAGCTGGCGGGTGTTCTCGATGGCGGCGCGCAGCGCGTCCTGGTTGCTGACGACGACGTCGTTCAGATTGCGCGTGAGGTCCCGCGTGTTCGTGAGGATTTTGCTGATCGCCTCCTCGCCTTCCTTTCCGGCCAGGACCCGGTTGAGGGAACTCGTCACCCCGCGGACGTCCTCGGCGATCAGGCTCAACTGATTGAGCATCCTGTCGATGTCCGTCTGGCGCTCCGTCCGGGAGATCTGTTCCCCAGGTGCAAGGAATGCCGCCCCGCTGGTGCCGGGGTGGAGTTCGACGTACTTTTCGCCCAGGATGCCGTGGGTCTTGACGGCGGCGATCGCGTCATGCTCGAGTTTCACGCCGGGGGTGATGCGGAGCCGAACGAGGGCCTTGCCTTCCTTCAGGCTGATCGATTCGACCCGCCCGACCTCCACGCCGGCGATCTGGACCGAGGCGTCCTTATCAAGGCCGGCCGCGTTTTCGAAAACGACGTCCAGCGTATAGCCCCGCTTCAGGCCGAAAGTTTGTTTCCCGACCTGGAAAGACATGTAGCCGAGGATGATCAGTCCCACGAGGACGAACAACCCGACCTTTGCCTCCGAACTCACTGAAAACATTACTGCCTCCCCAATTCTTTCTTTTTCATTACATGATCCGGATCGGTCCGTCGATGCTTCCCGAGAGGAACTGGACCGTGACGGGGTTCCGCGACGCCCGCAGCTCCTCCGGCGTGCCGTATTCGATGATCTTCCCCTCGTAGAGCATGGCGATCCGGTCGCCGATCTCGAAGATCGACTGGATGTCGTGGCTGATCACGACGCAGGTGAAGTTGAATTTCTTCTGGGTGTCTATGATCAGCCGGTTGATCGCCTCCGTCATGACGGGATCGAGGCCTGTTGTCGGTTCGTCGAACAGGACGATCTGCGGGCGCATGGCGATCGCCCGCGCCAGACCCACCCGTTTGCGCATTCCGCCGCTCAGCTCGGAAGGCATCTTTTCCTCCACCCCGGTCAGGCCTACGGAGCGGAGCCGGTCGGCGACGGTTTCCCGGATCTCCTTCTCCTTCATCCGCGTGTGCTCCCGCAGGGGAAAGGCGACATTTTCGCCCACCGTCATCGAATCGAAGAGGGCCGCCTCCTGAAAGAGCATTCCGAATTTCTTCCGGATCTCGTTAAGATCCCGGTCCCCCAGCTTCGCGATGTCCGTGCCGTCGACCAGGACCTGGCCGCGGTCCGGCCTGAGGAGGCCGATAATGTGCTTGAGCAGGACGCTCTTCCCGCCGCCGCTCCGCCCGATGATCACCGTGGTCTTCGCCTCCTCGATCTGGAGGTCGATGCCGTCCAGGACCTTCTGCTTGCCGAATGATTTGTGGAGATCGATCAGCTTAATCATGGATCATCGCTTTCGCCTGAAACCCTACACCTTGCACCCAAAACTCAAAACATGATCGCCGTCAGGAAATAGTCGCTGATCAGGATCGTGATCGAAGCCAGGACCACCGCCTCCGTCGTCGCCCGGCCGACCCCCTCGGCCCCGCCACGCGTGTTGAACCCCTTGTAGCATCCGATCAGGCTCAAGATCAGGCCGAAGCAGGCGGCCTTGACGAGCCCGTTGTAGATATCGTCCAGCTCTACGAGCCGCGTGATGTTCTTGACAAAAACCCCCGAATTGATCCCCAGGATGTGGACGCCGACGAAGTATCCTCCCAGGATGCCCACGAAATCGGCGACCACCGTCAGCAGGGGCACCATGAGAACGCCGGCGATCACCCGCGGGACGATCAGGTGCTTGACGGGATTTACCGCCATGACGTAAAGGGCGTCGATCTGCTCGGTGACCCTCATCGTCCCAAGCTCCGCCGCCATTGCGGAACCCGCCCGGGCCGTGACCATCAGCGACGTGAGGACCGGTCCCAGCTCCCGCGTCATCCCGAGGGCGACCGTGCCTCCGACAAGGCTCTCGGCGCCGAACATCCGGAAACCGTGGTAGCCCTGGAGGGCCATGACCATGCCGGTGAAGGTCCCCGTGAGGACGACGACGAAGATCGATTTGACCCCGACAAACTCCATCTGCTTGAAGATGTTCCGGAGCTTGAGGGGGGGTCTGAACATCCAGGCGAGGACCGAGATGAACAGGAGGAGGATCTTCCCCATCTCCTCGACATTTTCCAGAACGGCACTTCCGAGGCGGTCCAGGGCGCCGGAGACACGGTTCATTTACAGTGGTCCTCGTTTATGGGCGTGAACCTCCAGGGCGGACCGGATGATCCGGTCGATCAGGTCCGCCGGGGTGATCCCGGAGGCCGCCGCCTGGTGGAACAGGACGGTGGAGGGCGTCATTCCGGGGAGCGTGTTGGGCTCCAGGACCGCCACCCGCCCATCCTCTCTGACAAACATATCGATCCGGGCATACCCCTTCAGGTTGAGGACGCGGAATGTTCTTACCGCCGTCTCCCGGATCTTCTCTATCTTGTCGCCGGGAAGTCGGGCCGGGGTCTTGTTTTCCCCCTGGCCATAGAGGAACTTGTCCTCAAGAGAGAGGACATCGTCGGTGGGGATCGTCTCCGACGGGGTCAGGGCCTCTGGTTCATCCAGGCCCAGGACGCCGCAGGTCACTTCCATCCCGGTGAGAAATTCTTCTACAAGGGCCATGTTGTCCCATTTAAATGCGTTATCCAGAGCGTCCGGCATTCTCTCTGCCTCTACGACCTTCTTCACGGCGGTGCTGCACCCCTCCCGGCAGGGCTTGACGACGCAGGGGAACCCGATATTGCGGGCAATCTCCTCCAGAACTGCCACCTGCTCCTTTTCCCACCGCTGCCGGGGGACGGGGATCGTCCGCGGGACGTCGATGCCGCTGATATCCAGGATCAGCCGGCAGACATACTTGTCCATCCCGATCGCGGAGGCCAGGACGCCCGAGCCCGTGTAAGGGATTTTCAGAAGTTCGAGGAGCCCCTGCATGCAGCCGTCCTCCCCGTACTTGCCGTGGAGACCGAGACAGACCACGTCCACGCAGGCTTTAAGTGATTCATAAGGGATCGGTGTCGC
>JAHJQP010000052.1 GCA_018819165.1 Pseudomonadota bacterium | reverse complement strand
GACCGGGCAGAGGAAAGGGAGCATGAACAGGCCGAAATACCTCTTGCCTGTCGGGCTGGTTGACGCCACGAAAGAACGCGTCCTTGCTGCCGCCCGCGTGAAGGCGCAACATCCTGTTTCCTACGCCGATGCCTTTGTCGTGGCAACGGCGATCGAATTTACCGCCACCATCGTCACCGGAGATCCGGATTTCAAGGAAACCGAATCCCGGGCGGCCGTTCTGTGGCTTTGAAAGCAGCGTTTCCACCCCCTGCCGGTCACCGCCAATCAGTCCCCCCATCGTGAATAAATCATGAGAAAAATCAATTTTTTGCTCTGCCAGAACGTCGGCGGTTATCCCCTGGAAATCTTGGAGAAGGGCATCGCATATCATTAATGTGCGGCATCTGCGGAAAACTTGATTTCACGGGCTCCCCGGTCGAGGAAACTCTCCTGCGACGGATGATGGACCTTCTGTCCCATCGCGGGCCGGATGATTCCGGCGTCTATCTGCGCCATCAGGGCAACGTCAGTTGCGGTCTCGGCCACCGGAGGCTGAGCATCATCGACCTGACGGATGCCGGCCGGCAGCCGATGTCCAACGAGGACCGGACCGTCTGGATGGTCTTCAACGGGGAGATTTACAATTTCGGCGCCCTGAGAGAGGAGCTGGAGAAAAAAGGCCATCGGTTCATCTCCCGGACCGACAGCGAAGTTATCATCCACCTCTTTGAGGAAGAAGGATCGGCCGGCGTCGCCAGGCTCGTCGGGATGTTCGCCCTGGTCCTCTGGTCGGAAAAGACTCGGACCCTCGTCCTGGCCCGCGATCACGTCGGCATCAAACCGCTCGT
Organism: Pseudomonadota bacterium; assembly: GCA_018819165.1. Classification (GTDB taxonomy): domain Bacteria; phylum Desulfobacterota; class Syntrophia; order Syntrophales; family UBA5619; genus JAKAFS01. Next base: position 11,863 of record JAHJQP010000052.1, on the reverse strand, counting down.
CTATTACTGGGATGGCAAAAGGTTCCTCTTCGCCTCGGAGATCAAGGCCCTCCTTGCAGATACTGCCGTCCGGAAGGAGATCGATCTTGAGGCCCTGGACCTCTATCTCAGCCTGAATTACATCCCCGCCCCCCATACCATCTTCAAGAACATCCGCAAGTTCCGACCCGGTCATATCCTGACGGTTTGCGACGGCGTGCTCAGGGAAGAAATATTCTGGGATATCGCTCCCGGGATGCCTGCCGACGCGCCGGCTCCCCGCGATTTTGAAGAGACGAAGGCGACACTGTTCCGAACCCTGGAGGAGGCCGTTTGCAGCCAGATGGTAGCCGATGTTCCCCTCGGGGCGTTCCTGAGCGGCGGCATTGACTCGAGCGTCATCGTGGGCCTGATGGCGCGCAACGCCTCCCGGCCGGTGAAAACCTACGCCATCGGCTTTGCGGACATGCCGATGTACGATGAAAGCGCCTACGCCCGCGAAGTGGCCGCGTTCCACCGGACGGAACACCACGAAATCATGCTGAGTTCGCGAGAGATCATTGATACGATACCCACCGTCCTTGCCTCCCTCGATGAGCCCTTCGGCGATTCCTCCGCCGTGCCCGCCTATGTGGTCGCCCGCGAGACCGCCCGGGACGTCACCGTCGCCCTCTCCGGCGATGGCGGCGACGAACTCTTTGCCGGCTATCGCATGTATAAGGGCGAGGCATGGTACCGCCGTTATCGTCTCCTTCCCCGATTCCTCCGGGCGGGACTTTTGGAGCCGGTCATCCGTTCCCTTCCCGATTCCCGTGATAACAAATACGGGGAACATATCCGGAGGATCAAGAAATTCCTCCGCGGGGCGAAAGACACCTTCGCGGAGCGGGTCTTTTCCTGGAATGAGCTCTTCGGCCCGGAGAGCAAAAAGGCGCTACTGACCGATGGTTACGGAACAGAGCATCCACTGGCGCCGGAATTGTTCGCCGCCGCCCTGAACCGTTTGCCGGCCGACCCCATCAACCGGATGCTCTACGCCGACCTCAAGATCTCCCTGCCCGCGGACATGCTCTGGAAAGTGGACGCGATGAGCATGCGTCATTCCCTGGAGGTCCGGGTTCCGCTGCTCGACCATCGGGTCTGCGAACTGGCCTTCCAGATCGGGGGCGAATGGAAGATCCGGCGGGGCCGCAGTAAATATGTCTTCATCGAGACTTTCAAAGACATTCTTCCAAAATCGCTGCACCGCCGCCCTAAATGGGGTTTCGAGATGCCCGTCAGCCGGTGGCTGAAAACGGATATCCATTATCTCATCGAAACCCACCTCTCGCGGGAGCGGATCGAAAAACAGGGGATCTTTCACTATCCCGTCATCGAAAGCCTGGTCGAAAACCTGATGCACGACAGGACGGACACTTCCTGGCAGATCTGGAACCTGATCGCCTTTCAGGCCTGGTATGAATCCACCATGCGATGAACTCCGTAAAGAAAAACCCTTGGCCGGGCACTGAACTTCTTGACAGGATGTAATACATTATGCTACCCGTGTTACAGAGGTGAGACTATGAACAGGACCATCAGCTTAAGGATCACATCCGAGAGGGAATATTTGTTAAAGCAGGCCAAACAGCGCTTCAAGGTCAAAAAAAATTCCGATGCGATTGATATGGCCTTGAAGATGTCTCTGAAGGAGCGCCCTGATTACGATGAGCGTCTACGCGCCGTAGCCGGATGCATCCAACTGAATGACGGTGAAACAGCCATTGACGCCGTTCGCAATCTCCGCGGAGATCTATGATTCTTACCATTGATTCCAATGTTCTTCTCAGCATCTTTTCCGCGGATTCCTTGCATCAAAATGCCGCCGCCCTTTTGCAAAAATACAAGGATCACGACTATGTGATCAACGATATCATATATTTGGAGATTGGCGTCTTTTTTGATGACCTGTCCGTTTTGGACAGCCATTTGACTTTATTGGAAATTGACCGGCTAAAGAACACGGAAATAGATCCCATAAGAATTATTTTCGCATGGAAAAAATATCTCAAGCAAAAACGGTAAGTCTGTCCTCAATGTCAAGAGGCGGTGGCGCCTGAATGCCCCATGTGCCATACACCCCTTTCATTCAGACAGAAGGTCTTGCCCGACTTCATGATTGCGGATTTCGTCCTGGCCTATAGCGACGGGATGATCACCTTTGATCCAAAATATTACCGCTCTTATTTCCCCGCCATCCGGATCTTCAATTGAACATTGTAAGCCTCATTGGGGAAAAGACCGAGCAACCGGGGATCTTTTGCTACCCCGCCATCGAAAACCCGGTGGTGGTGCTGATACGCAACCGAGAGGATGTCTCCTGGCGGATCTGGAACCTGATCGCCTTTCAGGCCTGGTATGAATCCACCATGCAATAAAATCAAGGTGATCCACGTCATCACCCGTTTCGACAAGGGAGGCTCGGCGGAAAACACCTTCATCACCGTCCGCGGTCTCGACAAGGCCCGCTATGACGTCGTCTTCATCAAGGGGGAGGGGGCTTCCCCACGGGGGGATTGGGGAGACCTGGAAACTGAGGCGGTAGAGGCCAATATCGTCGCCGCCCGTGAGCATCACGTCCGGTTGATTTGTCTGCGCCATCTGGTGCGGGATCTCCATCCCTTCTCCGACATGGCCGCCTTTTTCTCCCTGATCAGGATCATCGGACGTGAAAAGCCCCATATCGTCCATACCCATACCTCCAAAGCGGGCATCCTGGGCAGGTGGGCGGCATACTTCTGCCGCGTCCCGATCATCGTTCATACCCCGCACGGCCATGTGTTCTGGGGGTATTTCCACCCGCGGCAAACCCGCCTGTTCATCCTCTTAGAGAGATGGACAGCCCGGATCACTACCGCCATTGTGACCCTCACCCCCCAGGAGAAGGAAGATCATCTCCGTTTCCGTATTGCTCCGGAAGAAAAATTCTCCGTCATCCACAGCGGCATTGATCTGGGGACGTTCCTCCCCGATCGTTCCCAGCCGGCGGAAACAAAAGCAGTGTTGGGCATCCCGCCGGAGATGACGGTCGTTGGCACGGTCGGCCGCCTGACCGCTGTCAAAGGTCAGGAGGTGCTGATCCGGGCGACTTCCGAACTCATCCGCCAGGGGGAGAAGATCTTTCTCGTGCTGCTGGGGGATGGTGAGCTGCGGCTGGACCTGGAACAATTAACCCTCCGCCTGGATATCGCAGAGTATGTCCGCTTCTTAGGCTGGCAGCCCGACGTGGCCCGGATCATGGCCGTCTTTGACATCTTCTGTCTCCCCTCCCGCAACGAGGGTATGGGCAAGGTCCTCGTGGAGGCGATGGCGATGGGAATACCGATTATTGCCAGCAACATTGGAGGGATAAAGGATATTGTGCGCCCTGAAGAAAACGGGCTCCTCGTTCCCGTCGGGGATGCTGCGGCCTGGGCTGAGGCCATCTCCCGTCTGTGTCGCGATCCGGAAAGACGTCGCCGGATGGGCGATGCCGGCAGGCAGATGGCGCCCCGTTACAGTTCGGAAGAAATGGTAAAAATGATTGACCAATTGTACGGGAAATTGTTAAACAGAATAAGACTGTGGGAAAATTAGGGACAGCGCCCCTATTTTCCTGCGGCAAAATAGGGGCGCTGTCCCCATTTTCCAAGAACGGGCGATGAATACTCCCTGTAAACAGACCATCCTGCTGCTTGTCCTTTTTGCCGCGGCGTACCTCTTTCTGGTCTCGTCGGCCATGGCCTACGAGCAGGCACCGGCCCTGATGGACCTGCGCACCACCTTCAGCGACGGCGCTTACGATCCCGAAACCCTCGTGCAGATGGCCGTCGAGAAGGGCTTCCGCGTCATCTTCCTCAACGATCATGACCGGGTGGTCATGGAATACGGTCTGCCGCCCTTCCGGAATATCGTCAAAAAAAAGGAGGAATTGAACTCCATTAACAAATCAGGGGCGGGCGCGTATCTCCGGGCAATCGGAAGTATCCGGAAGAAGTACCCGGACGTGATCCTTATCCCCGGCACGGAGAGCACCCCCTTTTATTACTGGACGGGCAGTCCGTTTGCCGGGAACCTGACCGCTAACGATCATGAACGGCGGATCCTGACGATGGGACTGGAAAAGTCGGGAGACTACGAAACCCTGCCCATTCTGCACAACCGTCTCTCCGGAACCGATCTCCGGGCGGCGATGCCTGCCCTCCTGGCCTTCATCATGTCCTTCCTCCTCTCTATCTACTTCCTGTTCAATAAAGGCTGGTGGCGTATTTCCGGGGCGGTGCTCATTATCTTAAATGCGGGGTTTTTCATCAATGCCGTTTTCGCCCACCCTTCCGCCTTCGACGCGTATCACGGCAAGCAGGGCATGGCGCCGTACCAGCTTTTTATCGATGCCGTCAGCCGGAAGGGAGGCCTTACCTTCTGGAACTATCCGGAAACGCGTTCGGGAGTGAGAAAATTAGGTCCCATTCAGGTCAAGACCCTGCCCTACCCTGAGGTGCTCCTGGGGACGAAGAATTATACGGGCTTTGCCGCCCTTTACGGGGATACGATCACCATCACGGAGCCGGGAAACGTATGGGACGTGGCCTTGCAGGAGTACTGTCGTGGATTTCGCGCACGCCCCCCGTGGGGGATCGCCACGGCGGATTACCACAAGGAAGGCGATAGCGGTCAGAACCTGGGCGACTTTCAGACTGTCCTTTGGCTCCGCGACAAATCCACTCAATCCGTCCTGGCAGCCCTGAAGAACGGCAAGATGTATGCCTGCCAGGGAAAGTTCCCAAACATCCCGAGACTCGACGAATTTTCCGTCTCCGCCGCCGAACCGGATGCGGCCCCCCGGATGATTTCCGGGGATGAACTATCTCTCGCACGCACCCCCCGCATCCGGATCACCGTCTCCGGCGGTACAGAGGGAAATGATACGGTCCAGGTACGTCTGATCCGCTCCGGGACCCTCATCCAGACCTTCAGGGGGACCTTGCCCCTGGATATCGATTACACGGATCCCCTGGAGACGCCTGGAGAAAAGGTCTATTACCGGATGGATATGACCGGGTATGGGATCATCGTCTCCAACCCTATCTTCGTGAAATTTGTGAAATGATCGTTGCCGTCCATCAGCCCCAATACCTGCCCTGGCTTGGATATTTCGACAAGATCGACCGCGCCGATGTCTTTGTCCTGCTCGACACGGTCCAGTTCAAGAAAAACGAATGGCAGAACCGCAACCGAATCAAGGCGGCTGCCGGCCCGCAATGGCTGACCGTACCGGTGACCTATAAATTTCCGCAACGGATCAATGAGGTGGGTATCAACAACCGGGAGCGCTGGCAGCATCAACAGCGGCAGGCCATCCTCTCCAATTACCGAAAAGCCCCCTGCTGGGACTACGTCGCTGCCTTCCTCGAGGAGATCTTTACCCCGGTCTGGGAATATCTCACTCCCCTGAACATCTTTGTGGTGAAGAGACTGGCGGAGATCCTGGGCATCGCCACCCCCCTGTACGCGGCCTCGGAGCTCCCGGCATTCCCCGAGAACCCGGACGAAAGACTGATCGCCATCACGAAGCACTTCGGGGCGGATACATACCTGGCCGGCAGCGGCGGCCGGGATTACATGGATATTGATCAGTATGAACAAAGCGGTATAAAAGTGCTTTTCCAGGAGTACCATCATCCTGTATATGAACAATTATTTGGTGCGTTTGAACCATTCATGTCGGTCCTGGACCTGCTTTTCAACCACGGATCGGAGAGTCTGAGCATTCTGAGGGGGAAGGAATGAAAATCTTAGCGATCGGCGCACATCCGGACGACATCGAAGCGGGTTGCTCCGGCACCCTGGCCAAATACGCACAGAACGGCCACGACATCTACCTGCTTATCATGACGGAAGGCCATATGGGCGGGGAGGGAGCGATCAGAAAAAAAGAACAGACGAAGTCGGCGAAGATCCTCAAGCCCCGGGAACTGATCGGGGGGGCGTATAAGGACACGCTGCTCTTGCCCCACATGAACCAGATGGTCCATGACATCGAGGCCGTGCTGAAGAAGATCGCCCCCGACTTCATTTTCGTCCAACATGAGGATGACACCCACCAGGATCATCAGGCCCTGGCCAAGGCGACGATCTCCGCCACACGCTACGTCCGGAATGTCCTTTTCTATGAGGGACCGACGACCCAGAACTTTTCCCCCACCGTCTTCGTGGACATCAAGGAGACCCTCGATAAGAAATTCGCCATGCTCCTGGCACATCATTCCCAGGTGCAGAAAACCAACATCGAGGGTCTGTCCATCACGGACATCGTTCGTTCCACCGCCATCTTTCGCGGCATCCAGGGACGGGTGCAGTTTGCGGAGGCCTTTTTGCCCCTGCGTATTTTCATCAATGTTTCTCAGCATATGTAGAGGGTTGTGCTTTCATGCAGATGATTCCTCATTCCCGCCCCACCATCGATTATGAAGAAGTCAACGCCGCCGTCGCCGTTCTGCAGTCCGGACAGCTTGCGCAGGGAGAACAGGTCCTTCAGTTCGAAAAGGCCCTGGCCTCTCTGATCGGCGTCGGCGGAGCCGTGGCGGTCAGTTCCGGCACCGCCGCCCTGCACCTAAGCCTGCTCGCCCTGGAAATCAGCGAGGGGGACGAGGTCGTGATCCCCAGTTTCGTCTGCCCGGCTCTCCTGAACGCGATCCGCTATGTTCGCGCCGTACCGGTCCTGGCCGATATCAACCGGGAAACCTTTAACATCGCTGTCCGGGACCTCAAGCGTCGCGTAACGAGAAAGACGAAGGCCGTCATCGTTCCCCATATGTTCGGCCTGCCAGCGGATATCAGGAACATCATCGCCCTGGGAATCCCCGTCATCGAGGATTGCGCCCAGGCCCTGGGAAGCCGCTATGAGGGCGTGCCAACGGGGAGTTTCGGCGTCTTGTCCGTTTTTTCCTTCTATGCCACCAAGGTCATCTGCACCGGCGAAGGGGGCATGATCGCGGCGAATGATTTGCAATTGCTGGAAAAAATTCGAGATTTGCGTGATTACGACGAAAAGGATGATGGGCGCCTCCGCTACAACTACAAGCTGACGGGTCTGCAGGCGGCCCTGGGTCTGGCGCAGCTCCGGAAGCTGCCGGTCCTGATCGGGCGCCGCCGGGCCATCGCCGGTCAATATGATAAATTCCTTCGAGAATACCATTTATCCATGCCTGTTTGCCCTCCGGACCGCGAGCATATCTATTACCGTTACGTCATCCGGACAAAACACGTCGCCGAGCTTCTCGCCGCCGGCAGAGACGCGGGCATCGCCTATCGTCGTCCGGTCTTCAAACCCCTCCACCATTACCTCGGAATGACCGGTTATCCCCAGACCGAAGCGGCCTTCCTCGAGACCGTTTCTCTGCCCATCTATCCTTCCCTGAGCGACACGGAGGTCAAAACCATTCTTCATCCTGTTCGGTCCATTCTGAAATGAGGTGACCGGTATGTTCTCCAGAGAAAATATGTGGAAGGTTTCTTTCCTGCGGATATTCTGGATATTGGCGCTGATCCTTTTCTGCCTGCTTCTGACTCCCGCCGTTCGTCAACTCTTCTTCGAACACTTAGGCCGCTGGCTTTATATCCTGCTTTTTGCCTTTTCCACCGCCGCCCTGCTCACACCGATCATGATGTTCATCGCCGCCAGGGCCGGTATCGTCGATGCCCCCGGCGGCCGGAAGATCCATGCCAAGATCACCCCCCTGCTCGGCGGCGTGGCCATTATCATCTCTTTCATTTCCGCCCTCCTGGCCAATATGATCCTCGATGTGCGGGATGTCGCCCTGATTGCGGGAGGAACGGTCCTGGCGGTCGTCGGCCTCATCGACGACTGGAAAAATATTCCGGCCTGGTTCAAGCTCTTCATCCAGGTCTGCGTCGTCATCGTCCTGATCCGTTCCGGGATCATCCTCGATCTTTTTCCGATCCATACGACCTGGGGCTATCTCCTCAACGCCGCCCTCTCCATCATCTGGATCGTGGGTCTGACCAACGCCATGAACTTCATCGACGGCATGGACGGTCTGGCCACAGGCGTTTCGGCGATCATGTCCCTCTTTATGGGGATAGTGGCCTTCCAGACCAATCAGCCGTTCATGGGCTGGATTGCCATCGCCATGCTGGGAAGCTGCCTCGGTTTCCTCCCCTTCAATTTTAGTCTGCACAAGCCGGCATCGATCTTTCTGGGCGACGCCGGCAGCACCTTCTTCGGGTTTGTCCTTTCGGCCCTCGCCATCAAGGCCGCCTGGGCGGACAACAATCCCATCGTCTCTTTCGCCACTCCCATCCTCATTTTCTGGGTGCTGATCTACGACATGGCCTATATCTCCATAGAGCGGATCATCACCGGCAAGGTAAAGAGCTTTCAAGACTGGATCGATTATGTGGGCACCGATCATATCCACCACCGACTCCTGGTTATTTTCGGCGACAGAAGAAAAGTGGTCTTTTTCATCTTCTTTCTCTGCGCCACCCTCGGCATCAGCGCCGTCACCCTGCGGGGCGCCCGCCCTATCGACGGAATACTGACCGTTGTGCAGGCCTTCCTGATCACCGTCATCGTTTCCATTCTCGAATATTCCGGCCGGAATCACACAAAATGAATCCATTTGGTCTTTGAACCGTACATTTAATACTGTTAGATACATCGAGACGGGGCGTCGCGCGCCCCGTTTTTTTTGGGGGAAATCGTTTTCAACCAGCAGCAAGAGATTCGGGCTTGATATCATGGCGAAAAAAGGATATTAACCCCTGCATGTTTGCGATACAGGACTTCATCCTTTTCTGCGTCGTCTTCGCCTCGTTCGTGGCGGGGATCCTGCTCCCCCGCTTCGGGACGCTGTTTCAGCCGTTTATCCTGATCTTTCTGATGGCAATCCTTTTCCTCAGTTTCCTGACGATCCGGCAGGAGGACATCCGGCGTCTCTTTCGGGATCAGGGAAGAGCCGTCCTGTGGCTCTCCTTTCTGAAGCTAATCGCCTTTCCCATCGGCGTCTATCTTCTCTTCCGGATCTTTCTTCCCTCCTATGCGCCGGCCGCTCTGCTTCTCGCGGGCGTTTCAACGGGCGTCATCGCCCCTTTCATCTCCACGCTGGTTTCCGCAAACGCGCCGCTGGTTCTCGTCATCGTCGTCATCACCTCGATCCTCCTGCCGTTTACCCTTCCCCTGCTCGTGAAGCTACTCCTCGGACAGACCATGGAGATTTCACTGCTGGTCATGATTCGGATGCTGGCCCTGGTCATTTTCATTCCCGTCGCGGCGGTTCTGGCGGTGCAGCGTTTCATCCCGGAGGTGGTCCGCCCGATCCTGAAGGCGCGTTACGTCATTTCCCTGATGATTTTCGCGGGAATTAACATGGGGGTGTTTTCGCAATACTCCGATTTTTTCTACCGGAATCCGGGGACAATCCTCGAGGCGACCGGGGTTTCCATCCTGCTGGGGGGTATCTTTCTTGTCCTGGGGTTTTTCGCTCTGGGGAAGGCTTCCGTGGAGGATCGCCTCGCGGCGGCCATTTCGATGATGAATATCAACAATGTACTCGTTCTGGTCTTTGCTGCCCGGTTTTTCGGTCCGCTTGAATCGACGGTGGCGGCGATGTACCTTATCCCCTTCTACGGCCTGATCGTCCCGATGCGGATATTCCAGTACCGCCTCCGGAATCGGGGGGCGCCGGGCGATCCCCCTCATAGAGGACCTGGGCCAGGAAGAGAACGGAAACGTCTTGAGATCAGGTTAATGCCCTCGCAAAGTCGGTCAAACGCTACCTAAGGGGCGGGTTCGACTCGCCGTTCTCCGGCGGCTCACCCAGGAGGACCATCCCCTCGAGACTGGAGAGGAGATCGTCCCGGGTGGTATCAGGGATGGAGAGCTCGCGGCCGGGGTGAAGCGTCGTGACGGCCGCGCGCCCCACGATGATCCTGCCCCATTTTCCCTGGGCATCCCGCGTCTTGATGCTCCAGAAATTGTGGAAGATCAGCGGCTTCCCCTGATGGACCCCGATGTAGAGCGTGATGTGACCGGGCGTCCAGAGGAGGGTCCGCCAAGGCACCCCCCGACCGATGATCAGCGTCTCCTTCTCCGCCGGAGAGAGGTCCAGGAAACTGGTGAATTTTCCGAAGAGCGCCTGTTCGGCGGAATTGCGGGGCAGCCACAGCCCGAAGGGCGCGAAAAGATCCCGGATCATCGAGGAGCAGTCCCGTTTTCCGTCCATCCCGCCCCAGCCGTAAGGTTCGCCGGCGAGCTCTCCGGCGAGTTGCGCCGCACGACGGGGAGTCAGCGGCAGGGGCTTGTCCGCGGCAGCGGCCTTCGGAGCCGATGCCTTCCGGAGGAGCGCCATTCCCTTAGAGTCGCGCACCGCCGTCCAGAGCCAGGCGCGCTTCGCATCCTCCCCGACCTTCGGGAAGAGCGATCCTAAGGGCGCCCGGAAAAGGAGCGAGCTCTTTTCGTTGCGGACCGGCGCTTTGTCTTGGATGACCACGGCATAGCGGCCGTTTTCCCAGCGCTGCACGAAATCCGGACTTACGGCCGCTACGGCTGACGGCGGCACCCAGCCCAGGACGTAACGGGTCTCCGCCAAGAGCCATTTCCGGTCGCGGCTGATGTGGCTCACATAAATGGGGGTGCCTTCCGGAACGGAAGATTCCTGAAAGTTATCGAATGGATAATCATTCCCATGGTTCTTCGGAGAACTGGAATGGGGTTCCCGGGTGGGGAGGAGACGGAAATCGGTTCTGGTCACCGTGACGGCGGGGAAGCCGCCCTGCGGATAATCGTCGAGGTGGGCGTTGGCCGCCATTTTTCTGATCCAGTCCGGCGGATGCCTGCGGCCATTCCTGCCATAGCCGGGGTCGCCTTTGTATTTGTCAAAACCCCAGGCGACCTGGTCGGGGCGGTGGTGAGGGGTTTCCTGATGCCAGGGGGCAAAATGCAGGGCGTCGGATTCGGCGTTCAGACGGGCCTGTTCCCCGGCCGGCAAGAGGGGGAGATCCGCCGTATTCCGGTCGACATAGGAGAGGGGTTTCTGGCTGAGCTCGCCAAGATCCCGGATCACTGCCCCCCGGGCATTGCCCCCGCCTAGGGCGAGGAGCAGAAAGGGCATCAGGAGCAGACAGTATTTCTTTTTTCTCAAGAATCCATCCCCCGCATTCTTTTCGTGACGATAGAGGAAACGGGTTTCCGCCGGGACGGGGAATACACAGGGAGCTGTCCCTTTGCTTTCCGTTGCGATTGTTCCGAGCGTAGAGATTTTTCGGGATTTCTGCAATCTTTTTCAGGGTGATCATGCCGGACAGAGGGGAAATTTTTTATAGCATTCACCCGTAAATCTTGGTATATCTCTCGCAAACCTTATCCGTCATGACGACCGATCCGGTGTTGATCATAGATAAACCATTCAGACAAAGGAGGGAAACATGGCAGAGGAGATCATCATTTACGGAAAGGAAGATTGACCCTACACCCGGCGGGCCAGGTCGGCCTACGGGAAGAGGGCAAGATACGTGGACGTGGCCGAGGATACGGGTGGGCTCACGGAGATGCTCAGACTCTCCGGGGGGAAGCGTCAGGTCCCTGTCATCGCCGAGGGCGGCAGAGTAACCATCGGCTATGGCGGTTCCTGAGCCGTTTGAGGGCCGGCCGTGAGCCGGTGGATTTTTTCGTGATGCAGATCATTTGCCGCTTGCAGGGTGTAAAAAATTAAGAGGGGGGAGAACAAAGGGCGCAGCAAAGGTGAACGCTACGAACGGCAACCATCCGCAAATCTGCAGGCAGAATATCGGGGATGCGGAGATCTCTTATCTCCTCTATGAGGGTGAGGGTCCACCCCTGATT
>JAHJQP010000051.1 GCA_018819165.1 Pseudomonadota bacterium | reverse complement strand
CGCCGGCTGGCGGATGGAGCCGCCCGTGTCGGAGCCGAAAGCGGCGATGCACTCTCCGGCGGCCACCGCCGCCGCGGAACCGCCGCTCGACCCGCCGGGGATCCGCTCGAGATCCCAGGGGTTGCGGGTCACGCCGAAGAAGGAGTTCTCCGTCGAGGACCCCATGGCAAACTCGTCCATGTTCGTCTTTCCAGTGCAGACCGCCCCGGCCGCCCGGAGCTTCTCCACGACGGTCGCGTCATAGGGGGGGATGAAGTTGTTGAGGATCCGGGAGCCGCAGGTCGTCCGGACCCCCTTCGTGCAGAAAATGTCCTTAAGAGCGACGGGAATCCCCGTCAGGGCCCCCATTTCGCCCTTTCCGATCGCCAGGTCGGCGCGCTCCGCCTCGGCAAGGGCCGTCTCCCGCATCAGGGTGATATAAGCGCGGACATCCTTCTCCACAGCATCGATCCGCCCAAAGACGGATGCAGTGATCTCGGCGGAGGTGGTCTCTCCCTCCCGCAGCTTATCCTGCAGTTCGTGAATGGTTAACTCGTATAATTCCATATCTTTTCTCTTTATTCGATCACCTTCGGAACCTGGAAGCAGCTCCCCCGTGTCTCCGGGGCATTGGCCAGGGAGGCCTCCGCGGGGAGGGACGCCACGACCCTGTCTTCGCGGAAGGCGTTTTCCCTGGCGATGGCATGGGTCACCGGCTCGACGCCGGTCGTGTCCACCTCGTTGAGCTTGTCCATGTACAGAAGGATATCGTTCAACTGCGAGGTAAACTTCTCCGTTTCCCCTTCGCTGAACGAAAGCCTCGCCAGATGGGCCACGTAGGCCACCTCTTCCTTGTTGATCCTGATCTTCTCCAATGAATCACTTCCGACGGCTTCGTAAAAGTCCGGATGCTGCGTTGCGCTGCATCCTTCGTCACTGCGGCGTACGTAAAAGTACGCCTCATTCCTCAGGCTTTGCGCGCCTTGCTTGCGGACTTTTACGAAGCCGTCCCCAATTCAAGGCTTTGAGACTTATTACGCGGGCGTCACCTCTCGTTTCGCAGGACCGGCCAGTAGGGTTCGAACTGCTCCCGCACCCGTCCGATGACGCGGCTCGCCTTTTCATCCGTACCGGCGACCATCCCAATCAGCGTCTCCTCCGTCATCCGGGTTTCCCCCAGAAGCTCGAGAAGCATCGCCCGGACGGATTTGGTCAGCCCCTGGATATTGTATCCCCCCTCAAGGGTGGCCGCCAGACGACCGCCGCAACATTGATCGGCCAGATCCAGGAGGATCCGGGTCATGCAGGCAAAACCTTCCGGCGTCACCTCCATCGCCCCCAGGGGGTCGCCGACATAGTTATCGAATCCCGCCGATACCAGGATGATCTCCGGCCGAAATGCCAGGGCAATCGGTGACAGGATGTCGCGGAACAGACTAACATACAGGGCGTCGCCCGCACCGGGAATCAAGGGCACGTTGAGCGTGTAGCCGAGCCCCAGCCCCTTTCCCATCTCCGTGAGGCCGCCCGTTCCCGGATAGGCGGGAGACTGGTGTGCCGAAAAGTAGAGGACCTGCCGGTCCTCGTAAAATGCCTCCTGGGTGCCGTTGCCGTGGTGGAGATCCCAGTCCACGATCAAGACCCGTTTCATCCTGTGCCGAGCCAGGGCATGCCGGGCGCCTATGGCGATGTTGTTGAAAATGCAAAACCCTGCCGCCTCCGCTGCCTGGGCGTGGTGGCCCGGCGGCCGGACCAGGGCAAAGGCATTGTCCGTCTCCCCGGAAACCACGCTGTCGACGGCGTTGATGAAGCCGCCCGCCGCCCGCCTCGCCGCATCATACGTCTCGGCGGTGGCGACCGTGTCGGGATCGAGCATCATGGTCTTCCCCGCCGTGGCAGCGATATAATCAATGTAAGAGGGCCGGTGGACCCGCTCCAACTCTTCGCGCGTGGCGTACCGCGCATCGATCCAGGCAAACTTCCACGACATGTCGGGATTGTCTAACATCTCGTAGATCGATATCAGCCGTTGTGGGGACTCGGGATGGCCATATTCAGGACCATGCCTGACATACTGCATGTCCTTCACAATTCCTGTTTTTTTCGACATCGGTTACCTTCAGACGCGCCCGCGGAATTCAGTCCCCTGTCCCGCCAGGGGCACTGCCCGACGCCGCGCAGTGGCCTGCCTTTTAACATAAAAGCCCTTAAATGGCAAAAGATTTTCCGGGCCGGCGGTCTCTGGAAAAATCGTTGACAAACATTTCCGTCTGCGGGTATAAGTGCGTTGCGAGGAAAGCTTCGATAAGAAAATCCTTTTTATTTTGCTGGGCTTTCATAGCAGAAGGGAAAGGAAGAGGTGAAATCATGTTTGGTATCGGAATGCCAGAACTGCTGGTTATCGCAGTGATTGCCCTGCTCGTGGTGGGCCCCAAGAAACTGCCCGATATCGCAAAGGCTCTGGGAAAGGGGCTCTCCGAATTCCGCAAGGTGACCGAAAGCGCTACCGATACGATCAAGGAGACTCTCAGGACGGACGAGCTGAAGAAAGATGTAAACGATCTCAAGGATTCGCTGCTCTACGGCAAAGGTGAAGAAAAGGAAGCCCCAGTCCCGCCCGCCGCGCCCGCCCCCGCGGATGATAACGCCCCGAAGACGGCCGACCCCAAACCCCAGGCCTGATTCCTCAAAGGAGCCCCGGCAAGACATCCCATGGAAAACGACAAGCCCGAAGAAGAGAGACTGCCCCTGATGGCGCACCTCGAAGAGCTGAAGACGAGGCTCATCCGCATCCTCGCTGGAATCGGCCTCGGTTTCGGCGTCTGCTACCTGTTCAAGGACTGGTCGTTCAAGGTGATCACGAAGCCCCTCATCGAAGCCCTGCCGGCCCAAAGTTCGCTGATCTTTACGGGACTGCCGGAGGCCTTCTTCATCCACATGAAGATCGCCTTCTTCGCCTCGCTGCTGCTGACCGCCCCCTTCACCCTCTTCCAGATATGGAGATTCGTCTCCCCGGGGCTCTACAGCAACGAGAAAAAATACGTCCTCCCCTTCGTCTTCTTCTCCACAATCCTGTTCGCCGGTGGCGTTCTGTTCGGCTATTTCATTGCCCTTCCCCCGGCGTTCGGTTTTTTTGTGAGTTTTTCCACGGATTTCCTCAAGCCGATGATCTCGTTCAGGGAATACCTCGACCTGACCCTGAAGTTCCTCCTCGCTTTCGGCCTCTGCTTCGAGATGCCGGTCTTCATCTTCTTCCTGACCAAGATCGGGATTGTCAATGCGAAGATGCTGTCGAAACAGAGGCGCTATGCGATCTTGGTCATCTTCATCGTCGCCGCGATCCTGACCCCCTCTCCCGATGTCCTCAGCCAGATCCTCATGGCGATCCCGCTCATGTTTCTTTACGAGGTGAGCATTTTTGTGGCAAAATTCGCCGGAAGGAAAAAGCCCGAATCTGAAGAAGCAGAGGCAGAGAAAGAAGAAAAAACCCCATGACCACAGTTAAGCGTTCATACCGGAGGAGCAGGAAGTCCTCGCGACGCTCCCTTCTGGGGATCATCATGGTCGTGATTTTACTCCTGTTTATCACGACCGCCCTGGCGGGAACCAGCCTGTTCTACTTTATCCTGCTGAAGGAGCTCCCGAGCATCGCCGCCCTGAAGGATTACCGCCCCAGCATCACGACGCGGGTTTATGCGGACAACAACGAACTGATCGACGAGTTCTTCCTCGAGGACCGGAAGGTGATCAAATACGAAGATATCCCGAAGATCGTCATCCAGGCCTTCGTCGCCGCCGAGGATGCCCGTTTCTTCCAGCACAGGGGCTTCGACATGCAGAGCATGTTTCGGGCCTTCTTCAAGAATATCGAGGCGGGACGGATCGTCCAGGGGGGAAGCACCATCACCCAGCAGGTCGCCAAGACCCTCTACCTCTCCTCGGAAAAGCGCTACATGAGAAAGATCAAGGAGGCGCTCCTGGCCTACAAGATCGACAAGTATCTGACCAAGGAAGAGATCATCACCCTCTACCTGAACCACATCTATCTCGGCCACGGGACCTACGGGATCGAGGCCGCTTCCCAGGGGTATTTCGGGAAGAGTGCGCGCGACTTGACCCTTGCGGAAACGGCCCTCCTGGCCGGCCTCCCCAAGGCACCCAGCAACTACTCCCCCTACCTCTACCCGGAGCGCGCCTACCAGCGGCAGGCCTACGTCCTCTCGCAGATGCTGGGGGACGGCTACATCACGAAGAAGGAAAAAGAACGGGCGATAGCCACGCGTCTTAGCTTCCGTTCGATCAAGCCGAAGGACAAGATCGCCCCCTACTTCATCGAAAACATCCGCCGCTACATCCAGGAGAAATACGGCAACGACGTCCTCTACAAGGAGGGTCTCGAGGTCCACACGACCCTGAACATCCAGATGCAGAAGGCGGCCCGCGACGCGATCGAACAGGGGCTCAGGGAGCTGGAAGAGCGCGAAGGGTATGAGAAAGGGAAGGTGCAGGGGGCGCTCTTTGCCATGGACGCCAAGACCGGCGCCATCCAGGCGATGGTCGGGGGGCGCGACTTCAACCGGAGCGAATTCAACCGCGCCACCCAGTCCCGCCGCCAGCCCGGCTCGGCCTTCAAGCCGATCATCTACACGGCGGCCTTCGACAAGGGGATGACCCCCTCGACAGTGATCATCGACGCCCCCATCGTCTACCCCGACCCCTCTCAGCCCGACGGGGTCTGGAAACCGAAGAACTTCGACGAAAAATTTCTGGGGCCTACCACGCTGCACAACGCCCTGATCCACTCCCGGAACATCATCACGATCAAGATCCTCGAGGAGATCGGCGTGGATTACGCCGCGTCCTATGCAGCCAACCTGGGGATCGTCTCCCCCATCGAGCGGAATCTCTCGATAGCCCTCGGCACCTCGGTGGTTACCCTCCAGGAGCTGGTCCGGGCTTACGGCGTTCTTGCCGACGGGGGAAAGCGGGTCCAGCCGTTCTTCATCCGGAAGATCGTCGATCGGACCGGCCATGTCTTTGAAGAGACGCAGCCGAAAATCGAGCAGGTGATCGATCCGCGGATCGCCTTTATGACGAGCTACCTCATGCAGGATGTCGTCGAAAGCGGGACGGGGCAGAGGGTCAAGAGATTGGGCCGGCCGGTCGCCGGGAAAACCGGGACGACGGACGACATGCGCGACGCCTGGTTCATGGGCTTCACGCCGTCTCTGGTCGCCGGCGTCTGGGTGGGCTTCGATCAGGAGCAAACCCTCGGCAGGCAGGAGGTGGGCGGCCGCGCCGCGGCCCCGATCTGGCTCTATTTTGCAGAAAAGGCCCTTGAGGGAACGCCGATCGAGGTCTTCCCCATCCCGGAAGGGATCGTCTTCATCAAGGTGGACCCGAAAACCGGCGCTCCGGCCAAACCGTCGAACCGCGGGGCGATCTTCGAATGTTTCCTCGAAGGAACGACGCCCGATAACGCCCAGACAGTCGATCCCTCAAGCCTCCCCGGAGGGGTCTTCAAGTTCGACATGGACCCCAACTTCTGACGATTTCATAAAAAATCACCTTGACAACGGTTTTTCTTTATTATAGGAGTATATCCAACATTAATTTGGAAGGAAGTTGTCATGATCCATCATTCGCTGTCGAACAGCCTGCTTCTCGTACTTGGCGTCGTAGTACTCGTACGCACCGGGGCTGCTGCTCGGCGTCTTTGATGGATTGACCAAAAAAGGATGCGAGCCGCGGGCCCAGCAAGGTCGCGGCTTTTTTGTTTTCGCAAAAAGCCGCGGTTCGGGAGAATCGGCGGCTTTTTTTCTGCGAAAGGAGCAAGCAAAGTACTATGGAACCCATCGGTGCAGACATCGTTCTGAAAACCCTCCTGGAGGAAGGGGTGGATGTGATCTTCGGCTACCCCGGGGCCAACACCCTCCCGCTCAACGACCGGATGGCCGACAGCACCATCCGGCACTACCTCATGCGGCACGAGCAGGCGGCGGCCCATGCCGCCGACGGCTATGCACGGGCGACGGGGAAGGTGGGGGTCTGCCTCGCGACGTCGGGTCCCGGCGCCACGAACCTCGTCACCGGGATCGCCACCGCCTACATGGATTCGACGCCTATGGTCGCCATCACGGCCCAAGTCAACAGCGATCTCTGGGGCCGGGACGCCTTCCAGGAGACGGATATCATCGGGATCACGATGCCCATCACAAAGCACAGCTTCATGATCCGCGACGCCAACCAGATCGCCTCTTCGCTTCGCCAGGCCTTCCAGCTCGCCAGCACCGGCCGGACCGGGCCGGTCCTCGTGGACATCCCGAAGGACATCCTGAGCGCCCGCTGCGGCGAGCAGCCCAAAAAGGCGCCGAAGGCGCAGCCGAAGCGGATCGAGAACCGGGAGCAGTTAGAGAGGATCGCCCAGGCCCTGAACCGGAGCGAACGCCCGGTTATCCTTATCGGCGGCGGGGTCAAGCTTGGCGATGCCTGCACCCAGATGAGCGAATTCATCCAGAAGGCGCAGGTTCCCTTTGTCACGACGATGATGGGGATCGGCTCGGTCGCCTCCGCCAACGGCTTCAACCTCGGCTTCATCGGCACGCACGGCAACGAGCTGGCCAACCGGATGATCCACCAGTCTGACTTTATCCTCGCCCTTGGCGCCCGCTTCACGGAGCGGAGCACCTCCGTCATCGACGAGTTCGCCCCCTTGGCCACTGTCGCCCAGATCGACATTGACCCCACCTCCATCGGGAAGAACGTCAAGGTGGACTTCCCTTTTGTGGGGGATATCCAGGAGGCCCTTGCGGCGCTCCTCCCCCTGATCGTTCCCAGGGAGCGGAACGCCTGGCTCGAACGGATCCGAACGGACCGACAAACCCTGGAAGAAAAGCTCACCGACGGCGGCTGCGGCCAGGCGGGAAGCCTCATTCGGAAAATCCAGGCCGCAATGCCCCGGGAGACGATCGTCGTCTCCGACGTGGGGCTGAACCAGATCTGGACCGTCCGCACCTGGCAGACCCACTCCCCCCGCAGCCTGCTCACGAGCGGAGGGATGGGAACGATGGGATTCTCCGTCCCGGCTGCGATCGGCGCAAGGGTAGGCGCCCCCGACCGGGAGGTGGTTGTCATCTGCGGCGACGGGGGGTTCTACATGAACATCCAGGAGCTGGCCACGATCAGCGCCTACGGGCTGCCGATCAAGGTCGTCGTCATCAACAACGGCCACCTGGGAATGATCCGGCAGATCCAGGATCTCTTCTACGACGCCCGCTTCACGACAAGCGACCTGGGCGACCGGGTCGATCTGACGGCGGTGGCGAAGGGGTTCGGCGTCCCGGCGGAACGGGTCGCCGTGGACGAGGATCCGACGGAGGCAATCGCCCGGATGAGCGCCGCCGCCGGCCCTTACATGTTAGAGGCGATGGTCGATCAGAACCAATACGTGTACCCGATCATCCCCCCGGGCTGTTCCAATGTGGAGATGATCTGCGGGAAATGATGGAAAATTAGGGACAGCTCCCTATTTTCCCAGGGAAAATAGGGAGCTGTCCCCATTTTCCCGCTGCGGTGGCATGGTTCCCGAAAAATCTCCAATGCGACTCTCGCAAAGACATCTCTATGCTTTTGCGTGGAGAAAAGAGAAAGGAAAAAGGAATATGGCCATTGAAGAACATACCATTTCGCTGCTCGTGAACAACCAGCCCGGGGTCCTCTCCCGCATCGCCGGCGTCTTCAGCAGCCGGGGTTACAACATCAGGAGCCTCTGCGTCGCCGAGACGACGAACCCGGAGATCTCCCGGATCACCCTGACCAGCAAAGCGGAGAGCGACTTTACGGAGAAAATCAAGAAGCAGTTGGACAAGCTTGTCGACGTCGTCTCCGTGACGGATTTCACGGGCGCCCCCTCCGTTCAGAGGGAGATGATGCTCATCAGCCTGCGCCTCACGGAGGAGAACCGCAAGGAGATCCTCCGGGCGATCGATGTATTCGGCTGCCGGGTCATCGCAATGAGCGAAGACTATCTGATCATGGAGATCACGGCCAACAAGGACAAGACGGCGGCGATCCTGCGGTACTTCGAGCCCTTCGGCGTGGAGGAGATGAACCGGACGGGTGCGATCGCCGTCTTCCGGCAGAAGCGGGACGAATAGAGTTTCCAGGATATACGGTTTCACCGGGGTCGGGAGACCTCGTCACTTTACGGACCGGGGCATCCATCCCCGTTTCATACACAAAAGGAGAACATTATGGCAAAAATCAATTTCGGCGGTGTCTGGGAAGAGGTCGTGACCTCTGAGGAATTTCCCCTGAGCAGGGCGCAGGAGGTCCTGAAGGACGAGACGGTGGCCGTCTTAGGCTACGGCGTGCAGGGACCGGGTCAGGCCCTGAACCTCCGCGACAACGGCATCCGGGTGATCGTGGGGCAGAGGAAGGGCGGCGCCACCTGGGAGAAGGCCGTCCAGGACGGCTTCGTCCCCGGAAAAACCCTCTTTCCCGTCGAGGAGGCGGCGAAGCGTGGGACCGTCATCGAGTACCTCCTGTCCGATGCGGGGCAGACAGCTCTGTGGCCCACTCTCAAGCCCTATCTGACGAAGGGGAAAACGCTCTATTTCTCCCACGGCTTTTCCATCACCTACCGGGAGCAGACCGGCGTCGTCCCGCCTTCGGACATCGACGTCGTCCTCGTCGCTCCGAAGGGCTCGGGACGTTCGCTGCGCATCAACTTCTTAGACGGGAGCGGCCTCAACTCGAGCTATGCGATCTTCCAGGACTTCACGGGAAAGGCGACGGAGAAGACCCTCGCCCTCGGCGTGGCCATCGGTTCGGGCTACCTCTTCCCGACGACCTTCGAAAAGGAGGTTTTCAGCGACTTGACGGGTGAGCGGGGCGTCCTGATGGGCTGCCTCGCGGGAGTCATGGAGGCGCAGTACAACTGCCTTCGGAAGAACGGCCACAGCCCGAGCGAGGCCTTCAACGAAACCGTCGAGGAGCTGACCCAGAGCCTCATCCGCCTCGTCGCGGAAAACGGCATGGACTGGATGTACGCCAACTGCAGCACGACCGCCCAGCGGGGCGCCCTGGACTGGAAGGGACCCTTCCGGGACGCCGTCGCCCCGGTTTTCGACAAACTCTACGAGAGCGTCCGATCCGGCGAGGAGACACGGATCGTCCTTTCGGTGAATAACGCCCCCGACTACCGGGAGAAACTCAACGCCGAGCTGGAGACGATGAACAAGACGGAGATGTGGCAGGCCGGCGCCGCCGTCCGGGCCCTCCGTCCGGAAAACCGGAGGCGGTAACCCCGAACCGCCTCCGCGGGACAAATCCCCCTCCCGGCATCCCTCCCCTCCTCGGGGGAAGGATGCCGGGATTTCATGGACCGGCGTCCTTCCCACGACCCATCGTCCATGATTATCCTTGTTGCAACAAAAGCATTGTCCGCTTTTTCTGTTCTTCCTGCTCTTCTCGTTATTATTATGTTTCCTCCCATAAACCGACAACCTCCCCCGTCCGAAATCGGCTGAGACTGATTGTCGGAGGTGGTTTTGTTCTGGGCCAGATTCAAAAATATTACCAACTATTTTGTTGCCAACAATTTCATTGGAAATAATAGTTGACAAAAAGCATTTGCAATGTTATCCAACGAAAAAGTTGGCAACTATTCTGTTGGAAATAAATGCTACGTAAAGGAGGGAACTTATGACAGCTGGGTTGATCAATAAATATGGTCCCTGGGTAAGCGGCGAGCATTTTTTTGACCGTGAGGCAGAACTGAAGCATTTGATCGGATTGCTCGATGAGGGGAATAGTATTTTAATTGTCGCTCCCCGCCGGGTGGGAAAGACCAGCCTTGTACGTGAAGCCTTCCGTCGCATGGAAGAGAGAGGCCAGGACGATCTGTTATTCGTCGATGTTCAGGACTGCTCCTCGCCACAGGACGTGATTGTCTCTCTTTCTCTTGCTGCACAACCCTATACGCACCTATGGACAAAAGTCACCGATACGTTCACCGTGTTCTTCAGGCAAGTGGAAAGTGTCCAGATACCCGATACCTTCGGAATTAAATTGCGCGAAGGATTGACAGGTGATTGGCAGGCCAAAGGACAGACGATTCTTCATAACCTTTCCCAAACAGACAAGCCTCTCACCATTTGTCTTGATGAATTGCCCATCATGCTATCGCGTCTTCTGCAACCGACAACGTCCGAACCATATCCATCTAAAAGAGAAGCAGCGGATGTTTTTCTCTCCTGGCTGCGTCAGATGATGCTGCAACATCAAGATAAGCTGCGTTTTATCGTCTGCGGCTCCATCGGTCTGGAACCGATCCTGAAGCGACATCGCTTGAGCCATACGATCACGCAATTGAGGCCCTTTCCTTTGGAACCCTGGAACCGGGAAACGGCCGAGTCCTGTCTCAACGCCTTGGCGGAATGTTATGGTTTGGAATGGGAGCGCGCATCGCTCAATATGCTCCTGAACAAACTTGGTTCATATATCCCGCACCATGTCCAAATGTTTTTTGGGATGCTGTATGAGGATTGTGAAAAACGCAAAAATTTTCGTCCCGCTTCGGAAGACGTCAATCGTGTCTACCAGTCCTCGATGCTCAGTACACGCGGGCATGCCGAGTTGGCAACGTATGATGAAAGGTTGCAGCGCGTCCTGGAGAGGGAGGCCGTCCCGCTGGCTTTGGATCTGTTGACGGAAGCGGCTATGGCCGATGGCCTAAAGGTTGAAAACGCCCGCCTTCTGATGCAAAGGGCCGAGCTTGCCGACGGCGAAGCCCTGCTCAGTGAAGTACTCGATGTTCTCATCCATGACGGATATCTTGCATGGAACGAAGACAGGACAACGCTTCGGTTTGTCTCGTCATTGGTCAGGGATTGGTGGAAGAGAAGCTTTGAACTCAAATATAGGCCGCTTTAGGGAGAGGATATCATGACACCAGTAAAATTAATCAAGCACAATCCCATGTTTTTGAGCGAGACGGAGCTGGAAGACGCTTTTGTTGTGAGGGAGGTGGAACTGAGTTCTTTGCTTCGTATTGTTCGGGAAAACGACGGTCTAACGAATCAGCATGTGATCGTCATCGGAACCAGGGGCATGGGAAAGACCATGCTCGTCCGCCGGTTGGCACTGGCGATCCAAAAGGATGCGCTCTTGGGCCGGAAATGGTATCCTGCGGTACTTTCTGAAGAGATTTACGATGTGGCCGGTGAAGGGGAATTATGGCTGCGTGTTCTCGAACGGATCGCCATACAGGAAAGAGAGGCTAAAAGGGATCATCTTCGTTGGCTTCAACGTTACGAAACCCTTCGAAAAGAGATGGATGGAAAAAGGCTGAAGGCTCAAGCGCTGGCCGCCCTGAGTGAATTCGCTGCTGAACGGAGCGCCAAACTCCTGGTGGTTGTCGAAAATCTGCAGATGATCCTGGGAGAACAATCGGGGACCAACGATGCCTGGGATCTCCGTCAAACCCTACTGAACAACCCCGAGGTGATGCTGGTTGCCACGGCGACCATGCGCTTCGGAGAGATCATAAACGCGGATAAGGCAAACTTTGAACTGTTCCGGGAGATCACCCTCGCGCCGCTTTCCACCGATGATTGCCGTGTGTTGTGGCGTTACATCACGGGTGAAGAACTGGCAGATGAGCGGATCAGGCCAATGGAGATCCTGACCGGAGGGAGCCCCCGCCTCCTGGCCATCCTGGCAGATTTCGCCAAAGGCCGATCCCTGGCCGAACTGATGGACGACCTCGTCATCCTCGTCGACGATCATACAACCTACTTTAAGGCCAATGTGGAGTCCCTTCCCCCCATGGAACGAAGGGTGTTTGTAACGCTCGCTGAGATTTGGGAGCCGGCTGAGGCGCGCCAGGTAGCCGATCGCTGCCGCCTGAGTGTCAACACCGCCAGCGCGATGCTCAAAAAGCTTGTGGGTAGAGGCGCGGTTGCGGAGGCGGGAAAGGTGGGCCGGAAAAATCTCTACCAGATCGTCGAGCGACTCTACAATATCTATCACCTCATGCGTCTTTCGGGAGTGGAGGCGGATCGTGTGCGGGCATTGGTCCGCTTCATGGTCCCCCTATACGGGAAAGAACGGGTGGCTTGCGCCCTTGCTGACGAGGCTTGCAGACATGGAGCAGAGGATCGGCTTTCCTGGATCGAAGGTTATAGGGCTGTGTTGGATGAGGCTTCCCATGAGGAAGGGGGGCTTGATCGACTGTTCAGAGCGACGCCGGCTGCTTTTTTCAAGCTTCCGGAGGTATCTGAAGTGATCAATCGATATAGGATGACACCGGCTGAAGTCGAGATGCAAGACAACGAAGCCAAATTATGGGACCGTGGAAGAACGGCATTTGAAAATGGCGACTTTCAACAGGCTGTGGGTGCTCTGGATTCAATCCTTGAGCACTACCGCAAATCGGGAGAGGATGAACCGCAAGCTCGGTCGGAAATAGCCCGTGCGCTCGTGAACAAGGGGGTTGCCTTGGGAAGTCTTGGCCGAGGGGAGGATGCGATCGCGGTTTACGACGAGGTGATCAGCCGTTTCGGGGATGCTGAAGAGCTTCCCCTGCGTGAGCAAGTGGCCCGTGCGCTCATGAACAAGGGTGTTGCCTTGGAAAGCCTTGGCCGAGGGGAAGATGAGATTGCGGTTTACGACGAGGTGATCAGACGTTTCGGGGATGCTGAAGAGCTTCCCCTGCGTGAGCGTGTGGCCCGTGCGCTCGTGAACAAGGGGATTACCTTAGGCAGTCTTGGCCGAGGGGAAGATGCGATCACGGTTTACGACGAGGTGATCAGACGTTTCGGGGATGCTGAAGAGCTTCCCCTGCGTGAGCGTGTGGCCCGTGCGCTCGTGAACAAGGGGATTACCTTAGGCAGCCTTGGCCGAGGGGAAGATGAGATCACGGTTTACGACGAGGTGATCAGCCGTTTCGGGGATGCTGAAGAGCTTCCCCTGCGTGAGTGTGTAGCCCGTGCGCTCAACGGCAAAGCCTGGAAGGTATATGAAATAGGGGATTCTTTAGAAGTGGATCAGGCAATTGCAGCCGTGGAAAAGGCCCTTTCGATAATGCCGCAAAATATGACCTTTCACCATACACTGGCCTGTCTACTTGGCCTTGCATCCAGGTGGGAAGAGGCCTTCGAACACGCAAAGCGATTTTCGGATGATCCGGGCATGGTCGAAAAATGTTCTCAGGATATACTTTCCTTCTTCGTGGATGCGTCCGCGACGGGCCAAGCCGAACCGGCCCTTCGAGCAATCGAGGGAACAAAATCAGAACCTGCGATGGAACCCCTGATCGTGGCCCTCAAGATGTCCGCTGGCAAGCCTTATCGAGCGCCCCGCGAGGTGGTGGAAATTGCGAACGATATTCAACGTAGAATTCTGCAGCGGGCAGAGATCCTTCACAACAGGATGGTGAAATAGGCGCTGAAGCTCAGTGCTCCCTGTGGCCTTACCACGCAAGCACCATTATCTTCGCCTTGGCCTCCTCGGTGAGCAAGTCCCACGGGCCGATCCCCTTCAGGATCGCGGGGGTCGGGATGCCGGAGGCACTCCTCTCGGCAGTGGCTCATCAGGAGCTCCCGCTTCTTTCAGATCGGCATCGTGCGCATCTCATCGGGCGCTTTGTCCAGGAAACGGGCAAGTTCCCTCCGTCCGGAAAACCGGAGGCGGTAAAAAACCCGGCGCTTTTTGTCTCGGCGTCTCCGGCTATTAGAATCGGTAGGCCAAGGCCAAACCCTGCCGGCCGTTCTCCAGAAGGGGAAGGAGGGCGAACCGGCTGTTTTTATGGAGACGGATGAGGAAACGGGCGGTAAAATAGCCGATGGCCGCACCGGCGAAGACATCGGAGGCCCAGTGATCGTTGTCGTTGATCCGGGAAAGGGCGGTCATGGATGCGATGCCGTAAGCGATCACGGGCACATAGATCGTGTTGTCGTATTCAGAGGCGATGACCGTGGCGACGGAAAAGGCCGCCGTGGTCTCGGCGGAGGGAAAGGAGAGATCCTCCCCGGAGAAACCCGGTCCGTCCCAGCGGTCATAGCGCGGCCCGTCGTCGGGGCGCCGACGGTGGGTGGCATATTTCAGGATTTGAGTGAAGACCTGAGAAATGACGAAGCTCTCCACCCCAAGCAGGGCCGTTTCCCTGGCTTTTCCATTCTCGACGGCATACCCGTAGGCATAGAGCAACCCCAGGGCGGGCACGGTATAGAAGCCCTTCCCGAAGGGCTCGGTGAAGCGGGCGATATCGTCCGTCGTCCTATTGCGGCGCTTCTGGGCCCATTCCTTCAGATCCTGGTCGTAGGCATAAAGACCGGCGGCAACCCCGACGACGGCCCCTGCCACGAGCCAGTCTTGCACATCCCACCGCGCCGGAGCCGTCAGGATGGCTTTCGTATCAAAATAATATCCCTTGAGATACGGCTGCAAGGACACCTTCCGGTCCGCTTCCGCGGCCGCTTCAGCGCTTGCCGGTTTGTCCTGCGGCCGATTTTGCGGTTGTTCCCCCCAGGCGGGACCGGCCAGGAAGACAAGCAGGAGAGCCCATGCGAAAGGACTGATCTTCGGGAACACGACTGGTCTTTGCTGCGACATGACTCACCCTTTTCTTCCCCGCCCCGATAAGACCGCGGCGATGGTTGGCTGCGAATCTCAGGTTGCCGCGTAGCCCCGGCGGTATTTCTCATCGAGCATCCCCTCGATGCTCGCCATGACGATCCCGGTCGCCCCTTCGAACTGCTCCCGGTAGCGCTGCTGCGATTCTTGGGAAAAGAGGCGGAAAGGCTCGTCGATCCGGTAGTCCTTGAGCTTATCGTACACGGAGAGCGGCTCGCCGACGCGGTAGATAATCCGGCCGCTCCGGGCAAAGGGGAGGCTCCCCGTGTAGACCTCATCGGAGTTGTTGCAGGCGACGGGGACGATCCTCTTTTCCGTGTGGAGGGCGAGTTGGGCAAGACCGGTCCGCCCCTCGGCCAGCTTCACGGAGCGGGTGCCCTCGGGAAAGATGATGAGGTTCAGGTTCTTCTCGAAGAGGGCCGTCCTGCTCAGCTCCGCCACCCTCTCCATCACCCCTTCGTAGTAGCTCCGGATGAAATCCGCAAAATGGTCGCCCAGCGCCTGGAGCGTCTCGACGGCGGCACGCTCCTGCGGCCCTGCCGCTTCGAGACGGCCGTCGATGATGTCCTTGACGACGCGGTAGAGGTCCCTGTCCATCTTCCGGTTGAATTTCTTCCGGTAAAACTCCTCGATGAGGTACCCCAGCGACGGGACGGGGATGAGGTTGCAGAGGTCCAGCGCCTTGGCCAGAAAGGCGTTCTTGTAGTACTTGGCCTTCACCCAGACCGTCGTAAAGGGATATACTTTCAGTTTCAACATCTTGTACTGGAACGGCCAGTAGTTGAAGCGGTCCGTGTGATTCATGGCGAAGATCACATTCTCCCCGCGGGGGATCCGCTCGAGGTTCTCGATCCGGATGTCCACTTTCGCGAAGAGGTGGTAGTTGGGAAGAAGGAGGAGGTTCCCCACGATCAGCTGCCCGAAAGGCTTGGACACCAGCCTGATCTTCTGCAGATATTCGATATCGATCATCTTCTTTCCTTATTTTTTCCCTATCCGGCGATCAGGCGCCGGACCCGTTCCAACTCCTGTGGGGTGTCGACCTCGACGGAGTCGTACCGGGTCTCGACTACCCTGATCCGGTAGCCGTGCTCCAGCGCCCGGAGCGGCTCGAGCGCCTCCAGACGCTCCAGGACGCCTTCGGGAAGAGAGGTGAAGGTGCGCAGGAAATCGCGGCGGTAGGCATAGATCCCGTGGTGCTTGTAGTAGTCAGCCCGTTGGCCCCGGTCGCGGACGAAGGGGATGGTGGCGCGGGAAAAGTAGAGGGCGAAGTGATCGCGATCGAAGACAACCTTGACGGCGTTCGGGTGCGTGATCTCCTCATCGCGGACGATCCTGTAGATCAGCGTGGACATCAGGAGGGATGCGTCCTTCAGGAGAGGCCCGACCACCTCGTCGACCTGAACCGGTTCGAAGAGGGGCTGATCCCCCTGGATGTTGACGACAATATCGTCGTCCTGAAGATGCAGGGTTTCAACCGCTTCGGCGATTCGGTCCGTCCCCGAGCGGTGGCGGGGGGAGGTCATCACCGCCCGGCCGCCGAAGGCCTGAACCGCATTAAAAATCCTCTCGTCGTCGGTCGCAACGGCGGCGAAGGAGACGGTATTGACCCGGAGCGCGCGCTCGTAGACATGCTGGATCATCGGCTTCCCGCAGAGGTCGGCGAGCGGCTTTCCCGGAAAGCGGGTCGATTCGTAACGGGCGGGGATGATGCAGACGACCTGAATGGACATACGTCTCCTTACAGATGACGGCCGCCCCAGATGGATCGCTTTACCGGCTTGCTGCGAACCCATCACAGATAAGGATCGGCCTGGAGAAGGTGATTCCTCACGTAATCCCCGACCGCTTCCTCCAACGGATGGAAAGCGACCGGACAGCCCGCGGCCCCGAGCTTCTCCATCTTCGCCTCGGTGAAGTACTGGTACTGCCCCCGGATCGCCTCCGGCATCTCGATGTAGTCTATCCGCGGCGGAAGGTTCATGGCGGCAAAGACCGCCCGGATGAGGTCGTTCCAGGTCCTGGCCTTCCCCGTCCCAAGGTTGAATATTCCGTTCACTTCCCCGTGGTTCAGGAACCACCAGAGGACCTCCACACTGTTCTTCACGTAGACGAAATCGCGCATCTGGCCACCATCGCCGTATTCCGGCCTATAGGATTTAAACAGGCGGACCTTGCCCGTCTCCCGGATCTGGTGAAAGGCCTTGAAGACGACGCTCGTCATGTCGTCCTTGTGGTACTCGTTCGGACCGAAGACGTTGAAGAACTTCACCCCCGCCACCTGATCCTGAAACCCGTTCCGGAGGACCCGGAGGTCGAAGAGTTGCTTGGAGTAGCCATACATGTTGATCGGTCGAAGCGCCCGGATCGTCTCCTCGTCGTCGGAAAACCCCTGCGCGCCATCGCCGTAAGTCGCCGCGGAACTCGCATAGATGAACCGGACCCCGTGGGCCAGCGCCCAGTCGGCCAAGCGGCAGGTATAGTGAAAATTGTTCTCCACGAGGTAGTCGGCATCCCGCTCCGTCGTCGAAGAGCAGGCCCCCATGTGGACCGCCGCCGACACGGGGAAGGGGACCCGGTCGCCGGCTACCATCTCGAGAAAGGCGTCTTTATGGATATAGTCGGCGTAACGCCGTTTGACGAGGTTCCGCCACTTTTCGGTCGTCCCCAGCTCATCGACGACGACGATGTCGTCTCGCCCCTCTTCGTTCAACTTCGCAACGAAGGCGCTCCCGATGAACCCTGCGCCGCCGGTCACGACGATCATGTTTCCAACTCCTGAACAATGAATGAAGGCTTGCTCCACTTGATCATCAGATTCTGAATGCGCGAATCGATATTTTTTCGGGGCCCCCTGCCCCCGCAGCGGAGCGGCCTTACGGAAAATGGGGACAGCTCCCTATTTCCCCTTGGAAAATAGGGAGCTGTCCCTAATTTTCCATTGAGCGAAGCGAGGAGTCGCAGGGTCGAAAAAAGATCTTGAGCGCAGAAGAATTTAATGATCAATATCCTCCGTTACAGAACCTTCGCGGCCTTTTCGATCCCCTTCCGGATCGCCCGGATCTTCGCGGCCGGCATCTTCACGGCGATCCCCATGATGAGCGTCCGGCCGAGGATGTCCTCCGCGTAGGGGATCGCCTTGCGGCTGTAAGTCGCCTTCCGGTTTCTCGGATCGGAAAATGGGTGCTTCTTCGTGTTCGCCGTGGACTGCGCCAGGAAGTGCTCCCAGTTGGGGACATAGTGCCAGAAATTGTCCTTGAAGCGGACCGTATCTATCCCCTCGGCCTTAAGGGCCTTCTGGAATTCCTGCGTCTGCTCTTCCGCGGGGAGGTTGAAGGCCAGAAACGTCGCCGAATCCCCCTCGGGATCGGGAATCGCCCGGAACTTGAGCCCGGGGATAAGGGCGAGCGCTTCCTTTATGGCGTCCTTGTTCTTCCGCTGGGCGGCGATGACGCGGTCCAGTTTCCGAAGCTGGGCCAGGCCGATCGCCCCCTGGAGCTCGTTCATCCGGTAATTGAAGCCGAGGATCGTCCGCCCGTCGAGGGCGCGGCTGACGGGGGAAAGGTGGTCGTGGCCGTGGTCGTGGTACCATTCCGCCCGGTGGTAGAGGTTAAGGTCGTTGGTGACGACCATCCCCCCTTCGCCCGTGGTGATCGTCTTGTAATGATCGAAGCTGAAGATCCCCATGTGGCCGAAGGTCCCCAGCTTCTGCCCCTTGAAGCTCGCCCCCAGCCCCTGGGCGTTGTCCTCGAGGACGAGGAGCTTGTGCTTCCTGGCCACCTTCATGATCTTATCGATCCTGGCCGGCGCCCCGCACATGTGGACGGGGATGATCGCTTTCGTCCTCGGCGTGAGTTTGTTCGGGATATCATCCGGATCGAGGTTCAGGGTGTCGTCGATGTCGGCCATGACGGGGATGGCGCCCACCTCGAGGACCGCCTCGTAGGTGGCCATGAAAGTGAAGGCGGGGCAGATCACCTCGTCCCCCGGCCCCACGTCGAGGGCTGTGAGTGCGATCTTGAGGGCCGCCGAACCGGAGGTCACCCCCAGGGCGTACTGCGCCCCGCAGTACCTTGCGAAGGCCTTCTCGAAATCCCTCACCTTCCAGATCCCCTGCCGCTCCTTGTCGAAGGCGTAGCGGGCGAAAACGCCCGTCTTGAGGACCTCCATGACCTCCTTGATCTCTTCCTTCCCGATCAGTTCCGCACCGGCCATATCGCTTACCTCCCTTGTTTCTCCTTCCGTCCCGGACGGAATTTTACGAATAGCACTCCTGGTAGATTTCGACCATATCCTCGATCGTCATCTTGCACGGGTTGTTGGCGAGGGGCCGCGAGACCGTCATCGCCACCTTCGCCAGCACCGGGAAATCGCCCTCCGGGATCTTGAGCTCCTCGAGCGTCGTCATGATGCCGCAGTCTTCGATCAGGGATTCCACCGCTTCCACCGCCAGATAGGCCGCCTCCCGAAGCGGCAGGTCGTCGACGATCTCCCCCATGACCTCCGCGATGTCGACGAATTTCTCCAGGGCGCCCGGCAGGTTGAAGGCCATCACCCGGGGGAGCATGATCGTGTTGGCCAGACCGTGGGAGACCCTGTAGCGCCCGCCGAGGGGGTAGGAGAGGGAGTGGACCGCCGTCACGCCCGCATTGGCCAGCCCCAAGCCCGCATAGAGACTGCCTAAGAGCATCGCCTCCCTTGCCTCGATATTCCCGCCGTCGTGAACCGCCGTTCGCAGGTTATCGGAGATGAGCTGAATCGCTTCGAGAGAGATCATCTCGCTCATCGGTGAGGCGTTGATCGAGGTATAGGATTCGATGGCGTGGCAAAGGGCGTCGATCCCCGTCGCCGCCGTGGGATGGGGCGGAAGCGAAAGCGTCAGTTCCGGATCGAGGAGGGCCAGCTCCGGGTAGAGGTACGGGCTGTTCATCCCCTCTTTCTTCTTGAGCTTCTTCCGGATAAAGACGGAGGTGAAGGTCACCTCGCTTCCCGTTCCGGCGGTCGTCGGAATCATGATCTTGGGAAGCCCCGGACCGGGAACGCGGTTCAAGCCCAGGTAATCCTCGGCCTTTCCCTTGTTCGCCGCGAGAACAGCGATGGCCTTGGCGAGGTCCATGGCGCTCCCGCCGCCGATGCCGACGACCCCGTCGCATTTATACTTCAGGGCGATCTTCGTTCCCTTGTCGGCCAGTTCCAGCGGGGGCTCCGGTTCCGTTTTGTCATCAATGACGCATCCCATCCCTGCTCGATCCAGAAGGCCGGACACCTTCTCCCGGAATCCCGTCTCCGCCAGGTTTCGATCGAGGACGACCAGCGGCCGGAAAACCATTAACTCCGCGAGGTGCTCCGGCAGATCGGCGAAACTCCCCCTTCCGAAAACGATCTTTTTTGCGCCGGTAAAGGAAAATGTTTTCATGTCATCTTCTCCATTTTTGATAGCGAAAATACGAGCCTGACGGCCGAAAGTCAAGCCTTTTTGCGCTCCTTGTGGTCCCCGTACCACTCGATCTGCCGGCAGATCCCCCGGATGATCTTGACCTCCCGGGCCTGGAGGGTGGTCCGGGCGAAGAGACGGCGGATGTGCATCATCCAGTAGTCGGGATTCTCCGGGAGGAAAAACCCGATCGCCAGGAGGATCTCCTTGAGCTTGGCGTACATCGCCTCAAGTTCCCGGGAACTGGCCAGCTTCGGCGGAAAAGGGATATCTTCCTCCCTCCTGGCGACGAACAGCTCGTAGCAGAGGATCATCGCCGCGTGGGAGAGGTTCAGGGATTTGAACCCCGCCGTGGGGATCGTCACGACACTCTGACAGAAGCGGAGGTCGTCGTTGGTGAGGCCGGTGTCTTCCGGACCGAACAGGAGGGCGATTTCATTTTTCTGCGAGAGCCCGATGATCGATTCGGCCATCCGGCGCGGGGAGACGACGGGCCCCCTCCCCGACCCCTTTCTCGCCGTCGTTCCGACAACCCAGGAGAAGTCTGTTAGGGCCTCGTCGAGGGTGTCGAAGTGGCGGATCCCGTCCACGATCTCCTTCGATTCGTGGGTGGCCATCTGGCGGACCGCTTCGTCGTCAAGGTCCCGGTTCCCCACAACGATGAGCTTGCCGATCCCCATGTTGTTGGCGCAGCGGGCCGCCGAGCCGACATTCCCGGGAAATTTCGGACCCTTCAGGACGATGGTGACATTGTCGAGATTCACCTGCATACTACAACTTCTCCCAGCGGGCCGCGACCAAAGCCCCGCTATCGTGCCCCTGTCCCTCCCGCTCGATCCGGTCAAACTCCAAGGGGTTATCCTCCTTCCCGAAATGGACCGCCGTCCGGCAGACGCCGGCGACGGGCGACGCCGCAAGGAGCTCCGCGGGTGAGCGAAAAATCACCCGGTTGAAGACGGACTCCGAATCGTGCCGGGCGTTTTCCCGCCGCTGGAGGGCCCAGGGGCTCAGGCTGTTGAGCGTCGCCACGACGATGACGCCCCCCCGTTTCGTTACCCGGAAAAGCTCGGCGACGGCCCGCCCCGCGTCCGCGATGAACTCGATGGCCGTCACGGAGACGGTCTTGTCGAAGGCGCAGTCACCGAAGGGGAGGTGCGCCATGTCCGCCGCCACCAGCCGGCGGGCCAAGGCCGCGTTTTTATCCGCCGCCCGGCGGAGCATGGCATAGGAGATGTCGAGCCCCACGACGTCGGCCCCCCGGGCAAGGAACTCCCGGGGAAAGATCCCCGTTCCGCTCCCGGCATCGAGGATCAGCTCCCCCCGTCCCGGTCGGAGCATATCGAGGATCAGTTCGCTTTCATGCCTCAGGACCGCCTTCCCGATCGGGGTATCGAACCAGCGATCATACCGCTCCGGCCAGTCGTCGAAAAGCTGTTTTCCGGTCATTGCTCTCTTCCTCCCGATTCTCCCCTTCTTGACGGAAAGGGAGGTGTCACCCGCGCTTCCCATCACCCATCCGAAAGGCGGGAAACGGGTCATCCCGACCGCTTTTATAGATGGTTCACGGGGACGATGCAATCGGAAATAACAGGAGGCCGAGGCTTTTGAATTCCCTGCAACCATATCCGTGTGGCAAAGTCGGCGGGGTTCTGTTATAAATAGGCTTACATTCCACAAATAGGGAGACTGTGGATACGCCTGTCCCTGTTCTGGAGAGCCCATCATGCCTGCGGAAGACATTGCCAAGCTGAAGATTGAAAAATCGGAGAAGATCATCGAGCCCGGCAGGCGCAGAAAGAAGCCACTTGTCATCGCGGCCGTCGTCCTGCTACTTCTGACAGCCGGCGGCCTTTACTTCGGCGGCATCCTCGTCCCGGCCGTCTCTATCGATGTGACGACCGTTTCCCAATTTTATCCTTCCCAGTCGATATCCCTGCTGAACGCAAGCGGTTACATCGTCGCCCAGCGGAAAGCCGCGGTGGCCTCCAAGGTAACGGGCCGTCTTGTGGCGCTGATGGTGGAGGAAGGGAGCAAGATCAAAGAGGGAGACGTGATCGCCCGCATGGAGAATATCGACGTATCCGCCGTCAGAGACCAGGCCGCGGCCAATCTGAATATGGCCCGCGCCACCCTTGAACAGGCCAGGGCGGAAAGGGACAACGCCCGGAAGGAGTATGAACGCTACAAACGGCTGGTTGCCAGAGATTACGTGTCCAGGTCCGATTATGAGGCGGTGGAGACGCGCTACCGGCGGGCCGTCGAAGGGGTGAAGGCGTCGGAAGCCGTTGTTCATGCCGGGGAAGCCGCGCTGCAAAACGCCGAGGCGAGTCTCGACTACACCCTGATCCGGGCCCCCTTCGATGCCGTCGTTTTGACCAAGAATGCGGACATCGGCGACATCGTCACCCCCATCGGGGCCGCCGCCAACGCCAAGGCTGCCGTCGTGTCGATCGCCGACATGAACTCCCTGCAGGTGGAGGTGGATGTCTCCGAAACGAGCATCACCACCATCCGGGTCGGCCAGCCCTGCGACATCCAGTTGGACGCCCTCCCGGACGCGCGGTTCCGCGGGGAGGTCCATGCCATTGTGCCGACCGTTGACCGCAGCAAGGCCACCGTTCTGGTCAAGGTTCGCTTTCTGGACAAGGACCGCCGGATGCTGCCGGACATGAGCGCCAAGGTTTCCTTTCTCCCGCGCAGGCTCGCTCCCGGGGAGATGAAGCCGCGTCTCGCCGCCGCCCGGTCTGCCCTGATCGACCGGAACGGCAGGACATTCGCGTATCTCCTGGAGGGAAACCGGGTCCGGGAGACGCCGGTCCGGGTTGGGGCAACGTTTGGCGATATGGTGGAGATTCTGTCG
>JAHJQP010000050.1 GCA_018819165.1 Pseudomonadota bacterium | reverse complement strand
TGGTCTCCGTACCTTTCGATTGAAGACGCCTACCGGCTTGATGATGTGCGCGATGCTCTACGTCGCGGCGACATTCGCGCGGCAACTCGCCAGGCTCGCGTGTTCAGTCTCACTCCAGTTACTGTCTGAAACGAGACGGCGGCGAACCAAGCGTCGGAGTTTACGGCTTGCAAACTCGCCGACTCTCAACGCTGGCATTATGCGAGGAGAAAGAATGACATCTGAGAAAATCAACATTTCGGACCAAGTATTGATTGCTATCATCATGAAGTTGGAATATTTAAAATCTGCATTGTCAAGATTGCATCGCTATCCGATCCACAAAAGCTGAAAGGGGGAAATTTCTCATGAAAATAAGAGATTACCGCGATATTCAGGCCACGGCGCCGATGCCCGGTGTCAGCAAGCGGGTTCCCATCGGTCCGGAGGAAGGGGCGCCGAACTTCATCATGCGCGTCTTCGAAATTTCTCCCGGTCATACAAGCCCGGACCACGCCCACGCCTGGGAACACGAGATCTTCGTCCTCGCCGGACAGGGATTCGCGCGGGACAAGGACGGAAAGGAGACCCCGATCGGAGAAGGCACAACCGTTTTCATCCCCGGCGGGGAGAACCACTGCCTGATCAACAGAGGCACGGATGACCTCCGTTTCATCTGCATGATCCCGACAGGGGCGGAAGAACAGGTGCAGACCGCGCTGCCGCGTTCTTGTTAGCATGGATGGAGGCATCATGGTCAAGAACATCCTTGTTCCCACCGATGGCTCCAATTACGGTAAAACGGCCATCGCCTACGGAATCCATATCGCCCTGAAACTGGAAGCGCAACTGACGGGGCTGCACGTCGTGGATGTCCGTCTCATGCAGAGCCCCGTCTTCACCGACATCTCCGGCGCCATCGGGCTTCCCCCCTACCAGGAGTTCCTCCCGGTCATCGAAAGCGGCCTCAACGTCAAGGCGGAGTCGATCCTGAAGGAGTTCCGGGAACAGTGCGAGGCAGGAGGGGTGCATGCCGAAACGAAGAAGGTCATGGGCGTGATCGATGAGACGATCATCGAGGAGGGGAAGGTCTGCGACTGGATACTCCTCGCCCAGAGGGGCGAGCACTTCCATATCGGCGGCAGGGCGATCCTGGGCTCCACCGCCCAGTCTGTAGTCCGGCGCTCCGGAAAACCGGTCCTGGTCACCCCCGAACATTTCCGGGAGATCGAAAGCATGGCCGTCGCCTACGACGGGAGCATCCCGGCCCACAAGGCCCTGAAGCTGGCCGCCGAACTGTCGGAGGCGGCCGCCTGGCCCCTGTCCATTATTATCATCACGGACGATCAGCCCCTGGGAGCGAAGCTCTCCGAACAGGCGGAGGCGCTCCTCGATCCCTTCAAGATCGACAGCGCCATCCTCATCCTCGGCGGCAAGAATGAGGACAAAGTACTCCTCCGTTTCATCCGGGAGGGGTCGGTGGAGCTCCTCGTCATGGGGGCCTATGGCCACAACCGTCTCCGGGAACTCCTCGTCGGCTCCACAACCTCCACGGTTATCCGGAAGAGCACGATCCCGGTCCTTCTCACACGCTGACCGACTCCCATGAATCCCATTCTGATGCTAAATTTGCAGCAGGCGCCGGCGGAAACGTAAAAGCACCTCCTCCGGAAGAGAAGCGGCTCCGTGCGGGACCCTGCCCAGGTAGCACTCGCCGGCAATGCGTCGAACTTCGGCCTCGTTTTGCTCCCGGGCGGGAAACGGTCCCGGGGTCAGGTCGTTGAGGATCGCTCCGAAAAAAGAAATCCCTTCCGAGCGAAGACAGCGGATGGTCAATTGCAGATGATTCAGTACCCCCAGGCGGTTTTCTGCCACGATCAGTACGGGGAGGGATAAATCGCGTGCCAGGTCGGCGAAGGAGTACCCCTCCCGGAGCTCGACGGTGATTCCCCCTGCCCCCTCGACCAGCAGCAGGTCTGATACCCTTGCCGCTTCGCCTGCTGCCTGCCGTATTCGCGACAGGTCGACGGACACCCCCTCCGCCCGGGCGGCAAGGTGGGGAGAGAGGAGCGCCGAGAGAGGATAGAGGCACACCGCCGAAACGTCCAGGCCCGGAGCGAAAGCGTCGCGAAGCGCCGCCGCATCGGCGGGGAAAGGTTTTCCGTCGGCGCCCGGTACACACCCGGATTCGACCGGCTTCAGCGGCGATACGGCAAAGCCCTCCCGGTGCAAGCGCCTTCCCAGCAGGCAGGTGACGTAAGTCTTCCCCGCTCCCGTGTCCGTAGCAGTGATCAATATGCCTTGTCCCATCGTGTTTGCCCTATTCGGAAAGAACCGCGTCGATCGCCCATCCAACGGAGTCGACCAGATGCCGTATCTCATCTTCCGTGGATGAAAGGGGCGGCATCAGGACGATGACATCCCCCAACGGGCGCAGGATAATCTCCCTCTCCCTCGCCTTGCGGACCACGCGCTGCCCCAACTTCTTTTCCGGGGGAAAAGGCTCCTTGGTGTCCCGATCCGCAACGATCTCGACACCGACCATCAACCCCTTCTGCCGGATATCGCCAATACAGCGGCGGTCCGTTAGCTTCGCAAGTTCCTCCGCCATTCTCCCGGAGAGGAGAGAGACATGCTTGAGGACGCCCTCCTTTTCAAAGATGGAGAGCGTCGCCAGGGCTGCCGCGCAGCCGAGCGGATTGGCGGTGTAGGAATGTCCGTGGAAGAACGCCTTAAATTCCTCATACCGACCAAGGAAGGCGTCATAGACCTCCTTCGTCGTCAGGGTGGCAGCCAGGGGCAGGTATCCCCCGGTCAGCCCTTTGGCCACTGCCATGATATCGGGAGAAACCCCTTCCTGCTCGCAGGCGAACATGGTCCCCGTCCGGCCGAAACCAGTCGCCACCTCGTC
>JAHJQP010000006.1 GCA_018819165.1 Pseudomonadota bacterium | reverse complement strand
AGAAGGGATATCGGATTACACCAGGTTTGTCGTCGATCTGCGTCGCCACATGTGGATGGCCGGCGTGGAGATGGAGCTCCGCCGTCTCATCTGGCAGATCGCCGTGACGGGAAAATACATCTCCGCCAAGATCCATGAATCGAACCGGAAGCTGGCCGGTTACAAGAACCTCTACGGGGAGGAACAGCTCTCGCTCGATAGGAGCGCCGACGAGATCCTCAAGAACCAGCTCCAGTATTCGGGCTTCGTCCGGGAATACGCCTCGGAGGAGCGGGACGCGGTCATCCAGATAGGGAAGGGCGAGGAAAAATACTTCATTACGGCAGACCCGCTGGACGGCTCCTCCCTCGTCGACACCAACCTCTCCATCGGGACCATCATCGGCATCCACAAAGAGTCGGTCTTCACGCGGGGAAGAGATTCGATGGTGGCGGCGCTCTACATCACCTACGGGCCACTCATCACGATGGTCTATTCCGCGGGGAAAGGGACCCACGAGTTCGTCCTGAACCGGGAGGGGGAGTACGTCCTTTCCCAGGAGCACATCATGCTCGAGGAGCGCGGCTCCATCTACAGCCCGGGAGGGCTCCGGAAGGAGTGTACGAAAAAGCATCTGAAGTATCTGGAACATCTCGAGGCTGCGGGCTACAAGCTCCGCTACAGCGGCGGGTTCGTGCCGGACATCAACCAGATCCTGATCAAGCGGGGAGGCATTTTCACCTACCCTGCCCTGAAGAAAAGCCCCCGGGGCAAACTCCGCCTCCTGTTCGAACTGCAGCCGATGGCCTTCATCATAGAGGAAGCCGGGGGGATCGCCACGGACGGAGAAGAGGAGATCCTCTCCCTCCGCGTGGAGGACCTGGAGCAGTGCTGTCCGATCTATATCGGAAGCCGGTTCGAGGTGAAAAAGGCCATGGAGTTTCTGGCCGCCAATTCATAAACGGAGACGTTGAAAAGGCCCCTGTCATAGTGGAAATCCCGCTGTCATTGCAATCCCTTCGCTCAAGGTCATTTCGAGCGGAGCAAGGAATCTTACAGTAACGTTCGGGGCAGGCTCCGGGAGAAAGCTTTCCAATGGGGATCTTTAGTGAGGTGATGCCGATGATTTACGAAAATACGGATTTACTGAAAAAGGCCTGCGAGGGGGCGCTGGCTGTAGACGGGGGCGCTGTCCGGGTTCTGGATGAAAATCGTCTCCGGGAGACGCTGATCGACGAGTTGATCCGGACGGCTGTTTTCGCGCCGGCAGAGGAGGCGCGGGCGGCCGCCCGCTGGCTGATCCGGAGAGCCGCGACGGCGTCCGGCATTCACGCCGCGTCGATCCAGGGGCTTTACGAGGCGATGGGCCGGGGGGAGGTTTCCGGTTTCACCGTGCCGGCAATCAACATCCGGGCGATCACCTACGATACCGCCCAGGCGGTCTTCCGGGCCGCAATGGCGGCAGGGGTCGGGGCGGTGATCTTCGAGATCGCCCGTTCGGAGATCGATTACACCAGCCAGCGGCCGGAGGAGTATGCCTGCGCGGTGACGGCGGCGGCGCTCAAGACGGGGTACCGGGGAGCGCTCTTTCTCCAGGGCGACCACTTCCAGGTGGCGGCAAGAAAATATGCGAAGGACCCGGAGGGGGAGGTCAGGGCCGTCAAGGACCTGATCTGGGAAGCGATCGATGCCGGCTTCTACAACATCGACATCGACACCTCGACCCTTGTCGACCTTGCCGAAGCGACGGTGAAACAGCAGCAGCGGATCAACTACAGCCTGGCCGCCGAATTGACGACGATGATCCGGGATCTGGAGCCGGCCGGGATCAACATCTCCGTCGGCGGGGAGATCGGCGAGGTCGGCGGGAAGAACAGCACGGTGGAGGAACTCCACGCCTTCATGGGTGGCTATCTCGAAACCCTGAAGAAAAGCCAGGCGGAGCTGAAAGGGATCAGCAAAATCAGCGTCCAGACGGGGACGACCCACGGCGGGGTTCCCCTGGCCGACGGTAGCGTCGCCCAGGTCAAACTCGATTTCGCGACCCTGGAGGAGCTATCGCGGGCAGCGAGGACCGACTACGGCCTCGCCGGCGCCGTGCAGCACGGCGCCTCGACGCTGCCCGAGGAAGCCTTCGACCGGTTCCCCGCGACGGGAACAGCGGAGGTCCACCTGGCGACGGGATTCCAGAACATCATCTACGACAGCCCGATCTTTCCGGCCGCCCTCCGGATGCAAATCTACGACTACCTGAAGCGGGAGGCGGCCTCCGAGCGGAAGGAAGGGGATACGGAGGAGCAGTTCTTCTACAAGACAAGGAAGAAGGGGATCGGCCCCTTCAAAAAGGAGCTCTGGGAACTCCCGGCGGCGGTTCGGACTGCCCTCGGCGGGGAACTGGAGGCGCAGTTCGCCCTCCTTTTCCGGAAGCTCAATGTGGGCAACACCCTCGACACCGTGAACCGTTTCGTGACGCCCGTGGATGTCCCGCTCTCAGTACCTGCCAGCCTCACGTAAACAAAAATATTCTGAAAAAGGGGGGACAGCTCCCGATTTTTTCGAGAAAAAATCGGGAGCTGTCCCCCCTTTTTAGTATGGTGTCCCCATATTATCGGATCTTTGAGCCGGTCACGGGCGGCCGGTCAAAGCCGAGGACGGTCAGGCCGTTCGCCGCATCCGTGGCCAGGAGCATACCGTGGGACTCGACCCCCATGAGCTTCGCCGGCTTCAGGTTGGCCACGACAACGATGGTCTTCCCGACGAGTTCTTCCGGTTTGTAATCCTTTCCGATGCCGGCCACGATCTGCCGTTCGCCATCGATCTCCACCGTCAGCTTGATAAGCTTGTTAGATTTGGGAACCCGCTCGGCAGCTATGACCTTCGCCGCCCGGAGATCCACCTTCTCGAACTCCTCGTAGCCGATCTCCGGCTTGATGGGTGAGACCTCTTTTCCGGCCGCCGCTGCCGGCGCATGCACCTTCCCTGTCTCTTCCGCCCGAAACTCCACCCGGGGGAAAAGGGATTCCCCCCGTTTCAGTTCGTTTCCCGGCCGGAGACCGCCCCAGGCCTGAATGCTCTCGAAATTCCGGCCGGCGGTATCGGCAATGCCTAACTGATCCATCACTTTCGCGGCCGAACCCGGCATGAAGGGGGAGATGAGGACGGCAGTGATGCGAAGGGCCTCCAAGAGGTTATAGATGATCGTCTCCAGACGGGCACGTTTGGCCGGATCCTTCGCCAGGACCCAGGGTTCCCTCTCGACGATGTACTTATTCGTGACGTTGATGAACTCCCAGGTCGCGATGAGCGCCTTGTGGAGACCGAGATCCGCGAAGCAGGCCTCCACCTCGGTCACGACCCTTGCCGCCGTTTCCTCAAGGAGACGGTCTTCGGCGGCGGCTTCCGTAGGTTCCGGGACGCGGCCGTTTCCGTACCTGACGGCCATCGTCATCGTCCGGCTGACGAGATTACCCAGGTCGTTGGCCAGGTCGGAGTTGATCCGCTGGACGAAGGCTTCCTCGCTGAAGCTCGAGTCGAGGCCGAAGACCATGTCCCTGAGCAGAAAATAGCGGAAGGGATCGAGGCCGTACTTGTCCTTCAGATCGAGGGGTTTGACGACGTTACCGAGGCTCTTGGACATCTTGCTCTGATCGACGTTCCAGTAGCCGTGGACGTTGAGATGCCGGTAGGGTTCGATCCCGGCGGCCTTGAGCATTGTGGACCAGTAGATCCCGTGAGGCTTCAGGATATCCTTGGCGATCAGGTGCTGCGCCACGGGCCAGAAGGTCCGGAAGTTATCGCTATCCGGGTAGCCGATCGCCGTGACGTAGTTGATCAGGGCGTCAAACCAGACATAGGTCACGTAGTTTTCGTCGAACGGGAGCGTGATCCCCCAGGTGAGGCGGCTCTTCGGCCGGGAGATGCAGAGATCCTCCAGGGGGTCGCGGAGAAAGGCCAATGCCTCGTTCCGGTAGCGCTCCGGGCGGATGAAGTCCGGGTGCTCCTCGATGTGGCGGATAAGCCACTCCTGGTATCTGCTCATCCGGAAGAAGTAGTTGCTCTCCTTGCGGTGTTCGGGGACCGTCTCGTGCTGGGGGCACCGGCCGTCGACGAGCTCCTTTTCCATGTAGAAACGCTCGCAGCCGACACAGTAAAACCCCTCGTACCGGCCGAAATAGATGTCCCCCGCATCGTGGACTTTCTGGAGGATGCACCGGACCGTCTCCACGTGGTTTGGGTCGGTTGTCCGGATGAAGTAATCGTTCGCGACCGAGAGCTCCGGCCAGAGGTTCCGGAACTGGGCACTGATCCTATCGGCGTATTCCTGCGGAGTGACGCCCGCCATCCGGGCCGCCTCGACGATCTTGTCTCCGTGCTCGTCTGTCCCGGTCGAAAAGAAGGTCCGGCAGCCGCGGAGGCGGTGGTAGCGGGCCAGGACGTCGGCGACGATCGTCGTGTAGGCGTGCCCGATGTGGGGCGAGGCGTTCACATAGTATATCGGCGTCGTGATATAAAACACGCTTTCCATAACTTACCTATTTTTCCGGGATGTCCTTCGCCTTGAAGGTAGCCTCTTTCCCGCTTTCCAGGATGACGACGACCTCCCCCTGGAGGGCGTTCTGGCGAATGACTTTTCCCCATCCCTCCGGGGTCTGGATCATCTTTCCGCATTTCGGCATGTCCCTTCTCATGTCCACATAGCCGTCATATTCGTAGCCCAGGCAGCACATCAGCCTGCCGCAGAGGCCGGAGATCTTCTCGGGGTTGAGAGACATGTTCTGCTCCTTGGCCATTTTGACCGATACCCGGTCGAGATTGTGCAGAAGGGTCGCGCAACAGACCTCCCGTCCGCAGATCCCGAGTCCCTTGATGATGCGGGCCTCCTGCCTCGCGCCGATCTGCCTGAGCTCGATGCGGGTCCGGAACCGCTGCACGAGGTCCTTCACCAGCTCCCGGAAGTCCACGCGGCTCTCAGCTGCGAAGTGGAAGATCATCTTGGTCTGGTCGAAAAGGCATTCCACATCGATCAGCTTCATAGGAAGCTGGCGTTCGGCGATCCTGCGGATGCAAAACTGGCGGGCCTCCTGCTCCAGTTTCCGGTTGTTTTCGCGTGTCCGAAGATCATCCTCCGTCACCAGACGCAGGACATCCTTAAGATTGGCGGCCAACTGCTCAACCGGGGCAGTATTTATGTCCATTGCGATCGTACCGATGGCCGGGCCGCTGTCCGTACTGACCACAACGAGATCACCCCGCTTCAGCGGAAGATCGGCCGCGTCGAAGCTGTAGATCTTCCCCTCTTTTTTAAATTTGACGCCGACGATATTTTTCAAGGTCCTTCAGCCTCTATCCCTTTTTTCTCAGGCG
Source organism: Pseudomonadota bacterium (assembly GCA_018819165.1). Lineage (GTDB taxonomy): Bacteria > Desulfobacterota > Syntrophia > Syntrophales > UBA5619 > JAKAFS01. The sequence goes on along the minus strand of JAHJQP010000006.1, from coordinate 16,839 downwards.
AGCTTAATCATCAGCGCTTCCAAAGTCAACGACTTATTGGCGTTCTGATCGATAGCGCTCATGGCCGCCTCCACCGCAGCAATGCTGCTAAGAAGTTCGCGCCCCGGCAGTCGTCCGGCGAGAGTCCGGATGACCCCGGCCCGGTCCCGGAAGATCAGCCTTTCCGTTTCTCTGGTCTCCCGGAAGACCAGGGCATCCCGGTAGCAGGTCCGCAGGATGTGAAGCCTCTCCAGGATCTCCTCCCTCTCCGTCCCGAAACGGCCGGCAAAGGCGAGACGCTGCAGGGGATCGGCCGGGTTTTCTTCGGCCAGGTGTTCGAGGATGCCGTTGCGCAGCGTGAGGTAGTCCTCCCGGTTCATCTCCAGCGCCTTGCCGATGCTGCCGCCTGACGACGCGGCCAGGGCCTCCGCAGCGGCAGCCTCCAGGGACTCTTTCTCCCGGAGGAAACGGGCCACAGTCTCCCGCGGCAGGGGGGTGAAGCGGAGATGCTGGCAGCGGGAGAGGATCGTCATAGGAAGGGCGTGGGGCCGGGAGGTCGTCAGGAGAAGGATGTTCCCCGCCGACGGTTCCTCCAGAGTCTTCAGGAAGGCGTTGGCCGCCGCAGCGTTCATCCGGTCCGCTTCGGACATGATCAGGATCCGCCGCCTCCCCTCCCGCGGCCGGAACTTCATCTGTTCCTGGAGCTCCTTGACCGCGCCGATCTTGATGAACTGGCCTTCTGCAGTGATTGTAACGATATCGGGGTGGGTATTTCGCTCCGCCTTCTGGCAGGATCTGCAGGCGTCGCAGGGTGGGTTTTCCTCCTCGCAATTCAAAGCCCTGGCGAAAACGGACGCCGTGGTCCTCTTGCCGACCCCCTCCGTCCCGTAGAAGAGATAGGCGTGGGCGATGCGGTTTTTCGCCATGGCGCTTCGGAGAATCGCGACGGGTTTTTCGTGGCCGTAGATTTCCTTGAATGTCATGCCTTCCTTCGCCTCCCGGGAAAGGGGCGTTTCAAAGCAGCTCCGCCAGACGCAGGCATACCTCGCGGTGGACCGTCTCGACATCCGCCGCGCCGTCGATAATCCGGAAGCGCTCCGGCTCCCCGGCCGCGAGGTTCAGATACCCGTCCCGGATCCTCCCGTGAAACGCTTTGTCTTCCCGCTCGAAGCGGTCCTCCGCCGCCTCCGCCCAGACGCCCGCCGTCCGCTTTTCGGCCCGAGCCAGACCAGCCTCCACGGGGAGGTCGAACAGGAGCGTCCTGTCCGGCGAAAGCGAGAGCGCCGAGAAGTCGTTCAACGTGCGGATGAAGCCGGCGTCGAGTCCCCGGCCGAAGCCCTGGTAGGCGAGCGTGGCGTCCGCAAAGCGGTCGCAGAGGACCCATTGCCCCGCCCGGAGGGCCGGGAGGATGGCCTGCCGCACGTGCTGGGCGCGTGCGGCGGCAAAGAGGAGCAGTTCGGCCTCGGCGCCGATCGCGAAGGAACCGCGCTTCAGCAGAACCTCGCGGATCTTCCGGCCGAGCGGCGTCCCGCCGGGTTCGGCGGTCGCAAGGACGGGGATGCCGCGCTCGGCGAGCCAGGCCGCCGCGAGCCTGATCTGGGTGGTCTTGCCGCACCCCTCTATGCCCTCAAAAGTGACGAATCGAGTCATTCTACCACCTTGGCATTCCTTGTAATGAAGCCGATTTTTGCGAGGGGCGATTAGGAAAAACAGAGGGGAAAGCCACGGTCCATTTCCGGTGCGGCGTTTCCCCTTTTCTCTGTCCGATCCGCTATGGATCTACTTCTCTTCACCGGGCGTGATCGCCTCGACCGGGCACTGTTCAGCACACGTGCCGCAGTCCGTACACAGGTTGGAATCGATGGTGTACTTGTCTTCCCCCTCGCTGATCGCCTCGACGGGACATTCATCCTGACAGGAACCGCAAGCAATGCATTCATCGGTGATTATATACGCCATCTTTTTCTCCTTCTTTTTTTATCTATCTTTCCCGGTCCAATCCGGTCGTCTCAGACGGAAACTACGGAATTTACCCCGGGAACTTGCTGTTTCAGGAATTTCTCGATCCCGTTCTTCAATGTCATCTGGGCCATCGGGCAGCCGTGACAGGCCCCGACCAGCTTCACCTTCACCACCCCGTCGTCTCCCACGTCGATCAGTTCCACATCCCCGCCGTCCGCCTGGAGATTGGGTCTGATCAGGTCGATCGCCTTCCGTACCTCTTCCTTCATCCCAAATTCCTCCCTCTTCTCGGCGGCTGCGGGCTGTCCGCAACCGGAATGCTTCGTCCGCATCGTCAATGCGGCATATAGTCGATCATCTCCCGGATGATATCCCTCGCCACATCGGGGAGGGCCGGTTTCATGATCAGGTAGTCGCTTGCCCGTTGGTGGCCCGCCATCCAGACAATTTTTCCCGTCCCGGCCTCGATCAGCGTGAGGCTGAGGCTGACCTTGCCCACCTTTTTGTCGTTTTCCTTCGTGTAGTTCCAGTAATCGACCCGGACGAGCACAAGGGCCTCGGCGCGGGTCAACTCTCCGATTCTGCCGCTCAATGCCGGATCGGAGAAACTGACCTTGTCGAGCTTTGCCAGGTACTCCGCAACGGCCTGCCTGAGCGTCTCATCAGTTTCCAGACGGCGGCCGATCTCCTCTCCCCCGACGACGGCAGCGAACCACTTTCGCTCGCTCAGGGCCTCGGAGATGAGACTGTCGATCGAGCCCTTCGCCTCCGGAAAGGTCTTTACGTCGGCAGGAAGGACGGCTATCCGCCGGGGGTGAAAATCCTTTGCCTCCGGCGAGACATGGGAATAGCGGAGCCCCCCGCAGCCGAAGAGACCCAGGAGCAGAATGGCTAAAGCGGCCGCTCCCCATGCTTTCATCATCACGACACCTCCGGTTCAGGCGGTTATGCCTCTGATCGCCATAAGCCACAACAGGGCGCTCACCCCGGCGACGATGTAGCTACTCTCCAGCAAGCCCTCCATAACGACTCCGGAAAACCCGGACCTTCTATCATAAAGTTTGAAACAAATCCATATATAAAATACCGAAGACAATAGTACAAAACTAAGTGGGGTCGTCCACCCGGCCGGCGAGGCTGCAAGGAGAAGAACAAACAGGAGACCGGAAATCCCCTGGAGGAGCAGCAAGGTCCTGCCCTCGCCGATCAGGACGGGGATGGTCTCCCGGCCGATCAGTCGGTCGCTCTGGATGCCGAGGATGTCCGACAGCGCGGAACGGATGAAGACGAGGGCGGCGGTGAAAAAGAAAGCGACCGCGAGGCCGGGCGCAGGCGCAAGTCCGGTTTCGAGCCGCGGCAGAAGAGCCGCCACCGCCCCCCAGGCGACCGCGGTGGCGATGTTCTTCGAACCGGGGATGTCCTTCAGGCTCTGAAATCTCCATCCAGACGGCAGGAGATTCGTATTGTAGAGGACGCCGGAGAGCGAGATGACGAACAGCAGGATGAAGGGCGCCCGCCCCGCGATGAGGGAGGCGCCGAGCGCGAGGATCATGGAGACGACGGCCAGCGTCACATAGATCCTCTCATGAAGGAGATAGGACTCTTCCCGAAAGGAGCTGATGCTGCTCGCCTTCCGGTTGATGAAGCGGTTGAGGACGTGCATGGAGTAAACGTAGAGGGAGGCGGTCAGGATGTGGAGGGGATTCACCCGCAGCCCCTGGAGGAGCATGGCCGTGAGCGACAGGCAGCCGGCGCCAGCGGCGGAGTAGATGTCCGTGCGGACGGCAAAGACCCAGATCCTGAAGAGATGCCGGAGCAGTTCCTCCTTCTTTCCCTGACGGCCGGTAAGGTGGTCCGCTACCCGGTCGATAATCCAGTTGGGGGTCGAAGCACCGGCAGAGACGCCGATCCGGCGGTAGGGCTCGATATCGATCCTCTGCAGTTCGTCGGCGGTTTCGATGTGGAAGGCGGGCTTACCTTGGAGCTTTGCCAGCTCCGCAAGCCGCCGCGTGTTCGCGCTGTTTAGGCCGCCTACGACGAAAACGGCGTCCGTTCCGGCGGCAAGCGCCTTGATCTCGGTCTGGCGCTTCTCCGTGGAGTCACAGATGGTGTCGAAGACGACCGCATCCGGAAACCGCTTCCGGATGCTGCGGACGATGGCGGCGTATTCATCCATGTTCTGCGTCGTCTGGGCGACGACGCACACCTTCGCCAGCTCGGGGAGGCGCTCCACCTCCTCCGGGGCGCCGAGTACGATCCCCGCCTCGCCCGCAAAGCCCAACAGGCCGTTAACCTCCGGGTGTTCCCGGTCCCCGGCGATGAGGACCGTAAAACCCGCGGTCGCATGCTTCCGGATGATCGCCTGGACGTGGGCCACCTTGGGACAGGTGGCGTCAATGATCCGGAAGCCCTTTTCCTTGATTTTCTTTCTCTCGGCGGGGGAAATTCCGTGGGCGCGGACGACCATGACGGCCCCGGCGGGGGTGCAGTCGATCTCGTCGAGGCTCCCGATCGGAACGATTCCCCGTTTCCGGAGGAGCTCGACCGTCTGGGGGTTGTGGATCAGTGGGCCATAGGTGTAGATGATCTCCCGGCCCTTCTGGCGGGCCATGTCGATGACCATGTCCACGGCCCGCTTCACCCCCATGCAGAAGCCGGCTGTCTTCGCCAGTTTCACACCCATCAGTTTTCTCCCGTGCCTCCCGCTGTTCCGTTGCCCGGCGTTTTCCTGAGGCACATGAAGAATTCCCTGTTTCCCGCGGGACCAGTAAGGGGGGAGTCTGAGCTCCCTAAAACCTCAAGCCCGAGACCCCGGCAGAAGGCCTCGATCTCTTCAAAAATCCGCCGGTGGAGCTCCGGATCCCGGACGACGCCGTGCTTCCCGACCTCGCCCTTTCCCACCTCGAACTGCGGCTTGACCAGGGCGACGAGGATCGCGCCGCCCCTGATCAGCTTCAGGACAGGGGGAATGACGAGCTTCAGCGAGATGAAGGAGGCGTCGATCACGGCAATGTCGATCCCTTCCGCAATGGCGGCACCGTCGTAATGGCGGATGTTCGTCCGTTCGATGCCGACCACCCGCGGGTCTTCCCGAAGCTTCCAGGCCAGCTGTCCGTAGCCCACATCGACGGCGTAGACCTTCGCCGCCCCCGCCTGGAGGAGGCAGTCGGTGAAGCCGCCGGTGGAGGCCCCCACGTCCAGCGCTATCAGTCCCTGCACAGAGAGACCGAAGGCGTCGAGAGCCCCCCGGAGCTTGAGACCCCCCCGGCTCACATAGGGATTATCCTCGCCCTTGATCCGGATCTCCGCATCGGCAGGGACGAGCATCCCCGCCTTGTCCGCCGGCCGGTCGCCGACGAGAACCGTCCCTGTGAGAATCAGCGCCTGCGCCCGCTGCCGGCTCCCGGCCAGCCCCCTCTCGACGAGCAAGCAATCCAGCCGGATTTTCGGTGTTTTCGTATCCACCATTTACCCTCTGGGGGTCAGACCCCAACCATCTCCCTCACCGCCGCGGCGATCCCCTCGGCATCGATCCCGTAGAGCCGCCGGAGCTCCTTCTGCGTCGCATGCTGGGCAAACTCATCCGGGATGCCGAGCCGCCGGACAGCAACGCCGGAAATCCCCGCCTCGGCGAAGAGTTCGAGAACGGCGCTGCCAAACCCCCCCATCAGGGTGTTCTCCTCGACGGTAATGACCCTTCGCAGCTTCTCAGCCGTGCCGCAGAGGAGCTCTCCGTCGAGCGGCTTCACGAAGCGGGCGTTGATGACCCGGATGGGGATCCCCTCGGCTTTCAGGAGTTCGGCGGCGGCCAGCGCCGGATGGACGCAGGCGCCGATGGCGACGACGGCAAGCGCAGCGTCCGGCGGATCGAGCAGGATCTCGCCCTTCCCGACGGGGAGAGGTCGGGGATGCTCGTCCAGCGGCACACCGGCCCCCGCCCCCCGGGGATAGCGCAGGGAGACGGGGCAGCCGCAGGTCACGGCGGTCTTCAGCATGTGCTGGAGCTCGTTTTCGTCCTTCGGCGCCATGACGATGATGTCGGGGACGGTACGGAGAAAGGCGAAGTCGAAGAGGCCGTGGTGGGTGGGACCGTCCGCCCCCACGAAGCCTCCGCGGTCCATCGCCAGGACCACGGGCAGTTTCTGCAGACAGACATCGTGGATGATCTGGTCATAGGCGCGCTGAATGAAGGTCGAATAGATCGCCACGACCGGGACGAACCCCTGGGTGGCGAGCCCCGCAGCAAAGGTGACCCCGTGCTGTTCGGCCATCCCCACGTCATAGAACCGCGCGGGGAACTCCCGGGCGAATCGGTCGAGTCCGGTCCCCTCGGACATCGCCGCCGTGATCGCGACGATCCGCGGATCTTCGTGAGCCAGCGCCACGATCGTCCGGCCGAAAACATCGGTGTATGAGGGGGCGGGCGACCGGCCGGCGGCGAAGGATTCCCCCGTGTCGATGTCGAACGGGGGGGTTCCGTGAAACCGGGAGGGGTCATCTTCGGCAAACCGGTAACCCTTTCCCTTCTGCGTCACGACGTGGACGAGGACGGGCCCCTCAAGCTTTCTCACATTTTTCAGGTTTTTGATGAGGTGGTCGAGGCGGTGCCCCTCCAGGGGTCCCACGTAGGTAAAGCCCAGCTCCTCGAAGATGGCGCCCGGTACGAAGAAGGTCTTCAGGGACTCCTCCACCTGGCGGGAGAACTTCAGCATCTGTTCGCCGATGCCGGGCACCGATTTCAGGAAGGTCTTGACCTCCGTCCTGATGCGGGTCACCGTCTGGCCGGTCATGATCCGGTTCAGATAGGAGGAAAGGGCGCCGACATTGGGGGAAATGGACATCTCGTTGTCGTTGAGGATGATGATCATGTTCTTGCGGCGGTCTCCGGTCCAGTTGAGCCCCTCGAACGCCATCCCGGCGGAAATCGCACCATCGCCGATGACGGCGATGATCCGGAAATCATCCCCCTTGAGGCAGCGCGCTTCCGCCATTCCCGCCGCCGCGGAGATGGAAGTCCCGCTGTGTCCCACATCGAAGACATCGTAGAGGCTCTCCTCCCGCTTCGGGAAGCCGCTGATCCCGCCCTTCTGCCGGAGGGTGTCGAAGCATTCTTTCCGGCCGGTGATGATCTTGTGGGCGTAGGCCTGATGCCCCACGTCCCAGACGAGCCGGTCCCGCGGCGTATCGAAGACGTAGTGGATGGCAAGCGTCAGCTCCACCGTTCCCAGGGAGGAGGCCAGGTGGCCGCCCCGCCGGGAGACGGTCGCGATCATCATCTCCCGGATCTCCCGGGCGAGGTCATTGAGCTCCGCCAGGCCGAGACGCCGGATGTCCTCGGGGAAATGGACTTTCGCAAGTATACTCTCTTTTTCAGACATCGTTGTCGATCTTCTTTTTCTATTCACGGGAATTCCCCCGCCCTATACGCTGATTCTGCATGCAATTCAACACGATTTTAACGGACGGCGGGGGATGCTCCCGGCCCTCCGACAGCTTTTGCATCCCTTTCAGGAATTTCGCACCAGGATGTACCGGGCGATAGCGCGCAGAGGCTCCGCCCGGACGTCGAAGGAGGCCAGCGCGGCGAGCGCCTCGATGATGAGCGCCTCGGCCCGGGCACGCGACGCCTCGATCCCCAAAAGGGCGGGAAAGGTGACCTTTCCCCGGGCCGCATCGCTCCCCGTTCCTTTCCCTAAAAGCGCCCGGTCCCCCTCCACGTTCAGGATGTCGTCGGCGATCTGGAAGGCAAGGCCGATCTGACGACCGTAGTCGGACAGAGAAGCGAGTTCCGTCCCCGCAGCGCCGGCCAAGATCGCCCCCGCCCGAAGAGAGACGCGGATCAGCGCCCCCGTCTTCAGCCGGTGGATCAGGTGGAGGGTTTCCAGGTCGACAGGTTCCTCTTCGGAACGGATGTCCAAGACCTGGCCCCCGATCATGCCGAAATATCCCGCCGCTTCCGCGATCTCGCCCGTAACGTGCAAGAGCAGCTCCGGCGAGATGCCGGGCATCAGCTCCCGGCGGGTGAGGAGGCGGAAGGACTCGGTCAGGAGGGCGTCGCCGGCCAGGATGGCAATGCCCTCGCCGAAGACCTTGTGCGAGGTCAGCCTTCCCCGGCGGTAATCGTCGTTGTCCATCGCGGGCAGATCGTCGTGGATGAGCGAGTAGGTATGGATGAGCTCCAGGGCGCAGGCGACCGGCAGAAGCGCACCGGCCTCCCTCCCGACCGCCTCCGCGGCGGCCAGACAGAGGATCGGCCGGAGCCTTTTCCCTCCCGCGAAGAGGCTGTAGCGGACAGCCTGGAAGATCACCGGCTGCCCGTTCCCCTCGTCGGGGAGATAACCGGCGAGAGCCCGATCGATCAGCGCCTTCCGCTCGACAAGGTATTCCTTCAGCGAAAAGCCGTCATTGGGTTTCACGTTCCTCCTCCGCAAACGGCCGGGTGGTGAGCTCGTCCTCCTGTCGGAGGAGGAGATCAACGCGCCGGTCGGCCTCATCGAGTTTTTTTGCGCACAGGCGGGAGAGCTTGATCCCTTCCTCGAAGGCCTTTAGGGATTCCTCCAGGGTCATATCCCCCGCTTCCATTCTGCGAACGATTTCTTCGAGTTTTCCCAGCGCTTCTTCAAATTTTTCCTTGGCCATCGGACTGCTCCTTGAAGATTTTTGTGATTTTTGCATACAGACTGCCCGCGGCAAGGAGGATTGCCACCTCCTGTCCGGCAACGACATCCTCGGTGCGCCGGAGGATGAGACCGTCCGGAAGACGCCGCGTGATGGTGTAGCCCCGTCTGAGGACGGCAAGGGGGCTCAGGGAATCGAGAAGGGCAATAGCGGAGCCCACGCGACTCTTCCGCTGTTCGGCCTGTTTTTCCCGGACCGCACTCAGCGCCTTCCCGAGGGCGCCCAGCAACGTGCGCCCTGCGATGATCCGCAAGCGGGGGTTTAGGTGCTCCAGGCGGGCGGTAAGGTTGAGCCATTCCTGACGGCGGACCGCCCGCAGGTGGCCGAGGGAGATCCTCATCCGCTCGACGTTGTCATCCAGGGCAATACGGATGTCGGCGAGGCGGCGCTTCGGGTCTCGCAGCCTTCCCGAGAGTCCCGCGAGGCGTTCCCGGAGGCGTTCGGTTTCCCGCCGCCGGTAACGGATCAGACGGAGGCGGAGCGTTTCGATGGATTCCATGAGCTCCGCCCGGAGGGGCACGGCGAGCTCGGCCGCCGCGGAGGGGGTAGCGGCGCGGAGGTCCGCAGTGAAATCGGCGATGGTGAAATCCGTCTCATGACCGACAGCCGAGATGACGGGGATCCGGGAACGGGCGATCGCCCGGGCCACCCCTTCGTCGTTGAACGGGGCGAGGTCCTCTAGCGAGCCGCCGCCCCGGGCCAGGATGATCACGTCGACGCCCTGGACGATCTGGAGATCCCCCAGGGCCCGGATGATCTCCGCCGGCGCCTCCGTCCCCTGGACGCGGACCGGGGCGATCAGGATGTCCACCGAGGGAAAGCGGCGGCGGGTGACGGTCAGGATGTCCCGGATGACGGCGCCGGTCGGCGAGGTGACGACGCCGATCCTCGCCGGCAGGAAAGGGAGGGGTTTCTTGCGGACCGCAGCGAAGAGCCCCTCCGCCTCGAGACGGACCTTGAGCTGTTCGAAGGCCTTCTGGAGGGCGCCCAATCCCCTCGGCTCCACCGCATCGATAACGAGCTGGTATTCGCCGCGGGGAGGATAGACGGACAAGCGCGCCCGGCAGACGACGCTCATCCCCTCTTCGACCTCGAAACCGGAGGTCCGGCCCCAGGAACGTGCAAAGGGGTTTCGGAAGATCACCGCCCGGATCTGGCTTTTGGCATCCTTGAGGGTGAAGTAGATATGACCCGAGGCCGGCCGCCGCAGGTTGGACACCTCGCCCTCCACCCAAACGACGGCGAAACCCTCCTCCAGGAGCGACTTGATCCGTTCGTTGAGCTTTGAAACGGTCAGAATATCCCTCATGTTTCCCCTGTCCATGGCGGGGAAGTATCAGATATCGGCCGCTGTGACAAGGCCGAATTTAGGGGAATTTGTGGGAGGATCGGGCAAAGGTCTCGCTGCCGGAGAATAGAGATTCATTGACTTTTGCCCGCCCCTCCTCTTATAATGCCGCCAAAAGGGGGACAGCGCCCCTATTTATTTCCGGCAGGCCCAATAAAGATCACACAGGGGAGGTCATGAAAAAGAAAGACTATTTGCAGATTCCGGTCCGGCACATCGACATCACTTCGTTCGACGCCACGCCCATTATCGAGGCAATGAAAGGAATGTCTTTCACCGCCCGGGACCTGGCGACGGCCGCCGGAATCTACGACCGGATGCTCTCCGAAAGGAAGTGCGGCATCATCCTGACTATCGCGGGCAGCACCAGCGCCGCGGGCTGCATGCAGATCTACGTGGAGATGGTGAAGAACAACATGGTGGATGCCATCGTCGCTACGGGGGCGACGGTGGTGGATATGGATTTCTTCGAGGCCCTGGGCTTCCGCCATTATCAGGGAACGCCGTTCGTCGACGACCGGGAGCTTCGGCGCCTTTACATCGACCGGATCTACGACACCTACATCGACGAGGAGGACCTCCAGGTCTGCGACCGGACAATCCAAGCCATCGCCGACGGACTCCCCCCCCGCCTCTATTCCTCGCGGGAGTTCATCCGGGAGATGGGACGCTACCTGACCGGACACGCAGTGAAGAAGGATTCCCTCGTCCAGGCGGCTTTCGAGCACGATGTACCGATCTTCTGCCCCGCCTTCTCGGACAGCAGCGCCGGCTTCGGCCTCGTCCTCCACCAGGAGAAGCACCCGCAGGCGCACGTCTCCATCGACTCGGTGAAGGACTTCCGGGAACTGACCCAGGTCAAGATCAAGGCGGGGATGACAGGCCTCCTGATGATCGGCGGCGGCGCGCCGAAGAACTTCGCCCAGGACACGGTCGTCTGCGCCGAGATCCTCGGGAAAAAAGTTCCGATGCACAAGTACGCAGTCCAGATCACGGTGGCCGACGTCCGCGACGGCGCCTGCTCCAGCTCAACGCTGAAGGAGGCCAATTCCTGGGGGAAGGTGGACAGCAGCTGCGAGCAGATGGTCTATGCGGAGGCCACCTCCGTACTCCCGCTTCTGGCGAGCTACGCCTGGAACCGGGGGAACTGGAAGAAACGGAAACCCAGGCGGTTCACGAAGCTCTTCAAGGACTGAAAATGCTGGTTCATCTGATCTCCCAAGGCCATACTTGAGCTCCCTCCTGGATGAAGTTATCTGCAGTGTGTCTGGCGAACGCCTCCTGAAATAAAAGTTAGACGGTCGGGAATGACGAAAAAGGCAGGTCAGAGTTGAGCGCTTTGCCGTAATTTCAGCTCCGGGTGCACCACCTTGTGTACAACCTCCGGAGCTGAAACCTGGCGAAGCAGTAGAAACCTGATGGTTTCTTCTTTTTGGTGGAGATGAGGGGGATCGAACCCCTGGCCTCGGCGTTGCGAACGCCGCGCTCTCCCAGCTGAGCTACATCCCCATCTTTTTAATGATATAATGTGGTAACGAACTCCCCTTCCAGTTCGCGGCGGAGCATATAGGATTCGCGTGGAAACTGTCAAGAAATAGTTGATTTCCTGATTCATCGCCTCCTTGGGTAACATTTTATTTGAGGCAATTCGTCCAAGATGATATCGAACATCCGTCTTGACTATCATTCTTGCGTAAATTAAGATGAGTAACCTCCATAGCGGTTATGCGTTAAAGACCCAAATAACGGAACTCACGTCCTTCTCGGGGAGCAAGACACTTGCGTATCAGCCTGATTTCCAAATTGACCATCGGCACCAGTCTCATCCTGATTGTCTTCATGGTGTTTTTTGCTTACGTCAAAATCGCCACCCTTAAAACCATACTTCTGGATGCAGCCATCTCCGATGCCGACAAATTAAGCGAAACCATCATCAAGACCACCCATTATGAAATGTTGGAGGATAACCGGAAAAGGGCCTATGAAATGATCGAGGAAGTAGGCACGCTGCAGGGGGTCGATCATATCAGGATGATCAATAAAAGCGGCAATATAACCTTCTCGACCGAAAAAGATGAAATCGGCGGCACTCTCGACAAAACAACGGCCGGTTGCAACATGTGTCACACCAGTGGTGAAACGAAAGTGCAAGCCTCCACGATGAACAGGAGCCGGGTTTTTTTCAATAAGCAGGGGAAGCAGGTGGTAGGCATGGCCAAGGCCATCTACAATGAAAAAAGCTGTTATCTGTCATCATGCCACTTCCACCCGCCCCAGCAGAAAATCTTAGGCGTCCTGGATATCATCGTTTCCCTGGAAAACATGCATACGCTGATAGGCTATTACCGTAACAAAATCATCTTTCTGATGATGCTTCTGTTGTTGTTCATTTCTATATCCATCACCATTTTCACCCATCATCTGGTAAATCGTCCCGTAAAGAACCTTTTGACGCAAACCAAAAGAATAGCCCGGGGAGATCTCGATGCCCGGGTGCAAAATGTGTCGCACGATGAAATGGGTGAACTTTCCAACGCCTTCAATCAGATGACGGCCAGTCTCAAAAGCGCCAGGGTAGAGTTAGAAGAATGGGGGAAAAATCTCGAGGCAAAGGTTACAGAAAGAACACGCGAAATCAAGCAGATGCAGAACCAGTTGATCCGTTCGGAAAAATTGGTTTCCCTCGGAAGACTGGTGGCCGGCATTACCCATGAGATCAATAATCCCCTCACGGGCATCCTGATGTTCGCCACCTTGACCAGCCGAAATCCTCAGCTGGATCCGTCTCTTAAAAGCGACATGGATGTCATCATTAACGAAGCCAATAGATGTGCGAAGATAGTAAAGGGGTTGCTTGAGTTTTCTCGCGAATCGATACCGCAGAAGAAACCGGCATCCCTTAACAAAGTCATGGAGGGCACCCTCGATCTTATCGGTCGCCAATCAAGCTTTCACAATATCGATATCGTCAAGGACTATCAGATGGATTTGCCGCTTATTCCGGTTGATGAAAACCAGATAGAGCAGGTTTTTATCAACATGTTGCTCAACGCCAGCCAGTCCATGCCCGGCGGCGGAAGCCTCTGCATCAAAACATATACGGAAAATGAAGAATACGCTTGTCTTCAAATAACCGATACCGGGTCAGGGATCACCGAAGAAGACCTGGAGAAGATATTTGATCCATTCTTCACCACGAAAAGCGACAAGGGAACGGGATTAGGTCTTTCCGTTTCCTATGGGATCATCGAGAGGCACGGCGGCAAGATCGCAGTGCAAAGCAAGGTTAACGAAGGTACAACCTTTACCATCAAATTGCCCCTGTGCCCGCAGGGCAGGGAGACCCTTGCCGCCAGCTCCAGAAGACCTGCTGCGCTTTTATCCGACTAATTCCGCTTCCCTGCGATTGGTTGCACCCTGCCGCGCTTTGTTGTCATTTTGAAGGCAACCCCGTATGAATCATTCCCCGCCGGGCGTATATTTTTTTATACAAGTCACCATTCATTAATATTTTAAATGGCTATAGCAAGTTAGCCACAAGTTCCGATCCCTTCTCGGCACTTTACCTGTATTAGGTTATTATACATTGCCGACATAAAAAAAGTCGCCCGGCAGTATCCTGCCAAAGAATAACTATTAAATACAATAATATAAGCTAACCAACAGGGAAGTCTTTTCATGGCATGACCATTGCAGTATCGAAAGTCAAAAAGCAGTATTCGGTAACAGGAATGATTAGTGAAGGAAAGGAGGAAGCCATGAAGCTATAGTGAACGGCAAAAGAAATTAGTCATTGCGAGGAGCGAAGCGACGCGGCAATCTCAAGAGATTGCTTCACTTCGTTCGAAATGACAACCTATTGAATGTCAATTTATTTAAGCCGTTCACTATAATAATAACGGTTTTAACGGCGATAATGGTCAAGGTGACACCGGCGCTGGCTTCCAGCGGCCAGGAGACAATGGGAACCAGCCTGCTGGTGCTCCTTTTCCTGGGATTTGGCGCTCTCATTGTTATCTGCCAACTGATACCAGGTTTAGTGCTTTTTTGTTCGATGCTCAAGGGACTCTTTGGCAGCGCCGAGAAAAACACGATGCCGAAAACAGGCGCTAAAACTTTATGATGTCGGAAAAGGGGGGGGGGTCAGAATCATGTTGGGATTGCTCATTGCAGATAAGGATGCAGCGAGCCGCAAGCAAATGGCAAATCTGCTTATAGAGGCCGGCTATGACGTGATGGTAACGGACTCTGCAGCGAAAGCCATCAACGGCGTGCTGAATAAATCAGCCAGGGTTGTGCTTCTGGGAACCGAACTCAATGAATTCACATCTGCAGCACTCGTGCCGCTTTTAAAACAATGCAACCGTAAGCTGATGATCATTCTGATCGCTGATGACGCGCCCCTGCCTTTGATAAGGAAGGTGCGGAAAGAGGGGATTTTCTACCATGCCCTGCGGCCTGCAGAACCGGAGGATGAGGAAGAAATCAGGCAGGTGGTAAAATGCGCCATGGAAAGTTTGACCAGGACTGATTATGCAAGAAAGGCTTGCTCCAACTGAACGAAGCGTAAGGAGGACATTATGAAAAATATCACGCCTGTTAAAAAAATACTTGACCTGGGTGTTGCAGCGTATTTCGGGAATGTTGCACCTCTATGGACCGCGGATGCCGCCCGGGAGGATAGCAACGATTTGTTCGTGTGGATATTCCTGGCTTTCTGCGCCCTGATCGTGGTCGCCCAGCTCATTCCGGCCATGATGATGCTGCTGGGATTTGCGAAAGGGGTCAAGAAGGGACCAGTGCAGCCCCCCCCCAGAACCTGCTGATCATCTGCCTTCGCCGGAGGGGAGATCAGCATTCAATAATTCCTCTCAGTAGCACAGTGAATTACCCCGAATTACCCCAAAGTGTAACTTAAATATCTTTAAAAATTGTCTTGACAACCGGGTCCACTTTATCATACCCCAAAGCGTAACTTAAATATCTTTAAAAATTGTCTTGACAACCGGGTCCACCTTAGTGGATCGCAAAATAATAACAATATGAAGGAGGCTGTAGTTATGCGTATCACCCGAAGGGTATTTCTGAAGATCTCAGGAACGGTATTGGCCGCAAGCGGCATCGGCATCAGTATCAAGCCGGTAGCCACCTATGCGAAGACGCTGAAAATCAGGTATGCCAAAGAAACCACCACCACCTGCCCTTACTGTTCTGTAGGATGCGGCATCATCGTTTCCACTGCCGAGGGCAAGGTCATCAACACGGAAGGTGACCCCAACAGCCCGATAAACGCCGGCGCTCTTTGCAGCAAGGGCAGTTCCCTCTATCAGATGAATGTAAACGTCAATCGTCTCGATAAACCGCTCTACCGGGCGCCCTACGCAACCGAATGGAAGGAAGTGTCCTGGGAATGGGCGCTGGACAAAATGGCAAAAAACGTTAAAAAAAGCCGGGATAGCAGTTTCCTGGCAACGAACGCCGAAGGACAAACGGTGAACCGCACCGAGGGGATTGCTTCGGTAGGCAGCGCTGCCTTAGACAATGAAGAATGCTTCCTTTACCAAAAATTCTTAAGGGGGTTGGGTCTGGTCTATATAGAGCACCAGGCCCGGATCTGACACAGCGCAACTGTAGCGGCTCTGGCAGAGTCGTTCGGACGCGGTGCGATGACGAATCACTGGATCGATTTCCAGAACAGTGATTGCATATTGATCATGGGCAGCAACCCTGCCTCCAATCACCCCATATCATTCAAATGGATTACCAAGGCCATGGAGAAGGGGGCCAAGCTCATCTGCGTCGACCCCCGGTTTACGCAATCCGCCGCCAAGGCCCATATCTACGCCCCCCTGCGCTCGGGTACGGACATCGCCTTTCTGGGCGGCATGATCAAGTACATCATGGATAAAAACCTGATCCAGGAAGAGTATGTCAAAAATTATACCAACGCCTCTTTCCTGGTTAATCCGGCATTTAAACTCCCGGCGGACAACAACGGTGTATTTTCCGGACTTAAAGGTGAGGCCTATGACAAGGCTACTTGGTCCTATCAGACGGACGCAGAGGGCAGGATAAAGAAGGACAGCGCACTTCAGGATCCCAATTGCGTGTATCAGCTCCTGAAAAAGCAATACTCAAGATATACGCCCCAGATGGTGTCCAGGATCACCGGCACGCCTGAAGACAAGCTGCTGGAAATCTACAGGGAATATGTAAAAACAAGCCGCCCCGACAAGGCGGGAACCATTCTCTATGCCATGGGTTGGACGCAGCACACGGTCGGCACACAGAACATCCGGGCAATGTCGATTATTCAGGAACTGTTGGGAAACATGGGAATGGCCGGTGGGGGCGTTCAGGCTCTGCGGGGAGAATCCAACGTCCAGGGCTCCACGGATTACGGGCTTCTCTTCCATATCTTGCCTGGTTATCTTGGAGTGCCTCGAGCATCCCATGCGAGCCTGGCCATCTACAATGACAAGAGAACACCCAAAACCAAAGAACCCAACAGCCTCAACTGGTGGAAAAATTACCCCAAATACAGCGCCAGCCTGTTGCGTTCCTTTTACGGCATGAATGCCTCTCTGGAGGAAGCTTACTCCTATCAGCCCAAACTGGACGATGGCGTAGACTACTCATGGCTTTCTCTCTTCGACCAGATGTACAAGGGAAAGTTCAGCGGCTTTTTCGCTTGGGGCATGAATCCGGCGGGAAGCGGCGCCAATTCAAATAAATTGGTAACGTTCAAAAGGTGGGGCAAAGGTTGATTTCGACGGTTTGGATCTGAATGTTGAAATAACCTTTGATGCCCAGTTTCTCTTTCCAGAATTGTTCCCATTTGTCTTTTGCGTATTGTTTAATCAGGATCATTT
>JAHJQP010000049.1 GCA_018819165.1 Pseudomonadota bacterium | reverse complement strand
TCCAACTTTTCGCTTGTTACATCAGGATGTGTAACCATAAGCTTCGTTTTTCTCATATCTGTTCCACCTCCTTCTCTCAGGTGGAAACATGATACTCTGGAAAGGATATTTTGTCAAGTTATTTATTGGCTCGCATATAGATGCCCTGGCGCCGAAGCGAGGTGCAGAAACCGACGCAGGGGCGGTTGAACGCATGGCAAGCCAGTTCTTCAACGAGTTGGATGGGTTGAGCGATCTGTCTCAGGTCATCGTTATCGGGGCTACCAATCGTGAAGATTTGCTCGACCCGGCCCTGATGCGGCCTGGCCGTCTCGATTATATTCTTAAGTTTAATGTTCCTGATGAGAAAGAACGATTGGAAATATTTCGCATCAACACCAGAGGAAGACCCTTGCGCAGCGATGTGGATCTTGAGGAGCTGGCAGGCCTTACTGAAGGGATGGTCGGCTCCCATATCGCTTTTATCTGCAAAAGGGCAGTGACGCTGGCTATCGCCGAGTTAATTAATCAGCAGCAGGAGAAAACCTCCGGTAAGCTTTTGGTGTCTGCGGCGCATTTTAAAGCCGCACTTAAGGAGCTTCGGGAAAGTGAAGCTCCCCGTACACAGGACGGGGTCATTCAAGTTTTAAGGTTTCATAAAAATGAATAGTCAAGCAATGCTGAAAATTGTTGAGAAGAGGAGGGCATATGAGGACATCGCTGAGAGTTGTTGAGAAGAAGAAGGCGTATGAGGACATCGTGCAACAAGTCCTTGTTCTCATTGAAGAGGGAAAATTGAAGCGAGGCGATCATCTCCCCTCGGAACGAGAATTGACCGAAACCTTCAAAGTATCCCGTACCACGGTCCGGGAGGCCATCCGCACCCTGGAATCAATGAAGCTCCTTCAAAGCCGCCAGGGAAACGGCACCTATGTTCTTGCTTCGAGCGAAGAGGCTTTGATCCAGCCTTTGGCGGCGGCCCTTTTTAATAAGAAGGATGATATTCGCGACATCTTTTACATCCGGAAAATTATCGAACCCCATGTTGCCGAGCTGGCGGCGGAAAACGCCACGCCGCAGGAAATTGAAGAGATGGAAAGGATACTGCAGAAGCAGGAAGAGTGTATTGGACACAGAGAAAACATTATCGAAACCGATTCCGCTTTCCACAATCTTATGGTCAAAGCGACGAAGAACCGGGTCATGGAGCGCCTTATCGTCGTCCTGATCGATCTTTTAAAAAAGTCGCGCGAAAAATATCTTATGGAGGACGAACATGACGAGCGGGCAAAAAGATCTCTGGAAGGCCATCATCGGGTTCTTTATGCCATCAAAAACGGCGATTGTGACGCCGCCCGAAAGTCGATGCTGCAGCACTTAGAAGATATAGAGGAGATTATCTTTAAAAAATAGAAAGGGGGTGGTTGATGTTCCTGTCTCATGAGCTTGCCGATCTTTAAGGAACGCGGAAATAAGGATTATCCTATTTACTCAGAACGTCAAGGAGGTGTATATGGCAAAGGTACACGAAATTACTGTTTGGGCGCGGGGCGTCATCATGGACAAGGAGGGGCGGGACGTCATCAACATTTTCGCCGAGGCTGCGAAGATGGAAGGGAAGCATGTGCAGGCATTCGATAATTATGAGGACCTGCCGGACCGCGTCCTCGTTACGGTCCGCAAATATGTTCGGCTGAGCGACGAGGAGATCGAGCATAAGTATGTCTACGGCAATGATCAGCCCGAGGTGGTTGTCGTCATTGAGGCGACCATCGTAAAAGGCATCGATGTCTTGCTGGGCATGAAAAAAGGCGGGACCCTCATTATCAACACCAATCGTTCCATTGACTCCATGTTGAAATTCATTCCCAATGCCAATCTGCTCGCTACGATCGCCACGGTGGATGCCGACGGGATCACCGGGGTCAGGACCATCGACTTTTCAGGTTCGGAAGGCGGCGTTGATACCTCCGGCATCGGCAAAGGTATTGCGGCGCCGATCGTCGGCGCCATGGCCAAGGTGACGGGCATGATCAAAAAGGAAAATCTCGCCAAGGTCGTCAGCGATGTCTCCGGCATGGAAAGGGGATACAAAGAGGTCAAGATTAAGAAATTAGGTTAGGCCCGCACCGGGTATTTCGGGGCTGGTAAGCGGAAATCCCGGAATTAAACACAATAGATGAACAAGGAGGATACCATGGCAAAAGAACTTCCCGGATACGGGACAATCAACGTTCCCAAAGAAAGACAAGTTCCCTTTGGCGCCGTCACCAAGGCGCCGGTGTGTACGCAACAGCTCTTCATCACATCGAACTGGCGGGTTGTCCGCCCTGTGAAGGACGACGAGAAATGCACCCGCTGCCTGATCTGTTATATGTCCTGCCCGGACGCCTGCTGGATTTTCAAGGAGGAGGAGGACGTGATGGAGTGGGTCTCCGATTTCTGCAAAGGGTGTCAGATCTGCATCAATGAATGTCCGTCCGATGCGCTCACCGCGGTGCCCGAACTCGACTTCCCGGATGGAGTGGTCCGCTTGGATAAACCTTTCTAAAGGAGGAACAATACTATGGCAAAAGAATTGATAATGACAGGTTGCCGTGCAGCTGCGGAGGGTGCAAAGGCGGCAGAAGTGGAAGTCATCTGTTCTTTCCCGATCCGTCCCTATACCGCTATTATGATGGAGCTCGCGAAGATGGTCGCCGACGGCGAATTGAATGCGGAATTCATCCACGGCGAAGGCGAGCATGCGCAATTGTCGGTGGTATTGGGGGCGGCTGCCTCCGGCGCCCGCGCATATACGGGCAGTTCGGGTGTCGGCGTTACCTACGCGATGGAGATTTACAGCCCCATGGCGGGCGGTCGGTATCCCGCCCAGATGGCGATCGCGGATCGTACGCTCGATCCTCCCGGTGATTTCGGTTCCGAGCACACGGATGCAATGTGTACCCGGGATCAGGGCTGGCTTCTCGGATGGGCCGACTCTCCGCAGGAAGTCTATGACAATACGCTGATCAACTACCGCGTCGGCGAGGACCACCGCGTGATGTTACCCCAGATGGTCTGCCAGGAGGGTTATTTCGTCTCCCATATCCCCGACAAGGTGATTCTTGGAGATCAGTCGCAGGTGAAGAAGTTCCTGCCCCCCTATCGGCCGATCGGTCCCCTAAGCACGACCAAGCCCGTTTCCCACGGTCCGCAGATCAGGCCGGATCAGGGAGCTCCGATGGATGCGATGCGGGCCGCGGTCTTCCTGGATGTTCCCAAGGTCATCGAAGAGGCGACGGCGGATTTCAACCGCATCTTCGGACGCAACTACGATCCGTTCGTTGATCAGTACAAACTGGCGGATGCGGAAATCGCCTTTTTCGTCATGGGCGCCCATGCCAACACTTGCCGGAAGGCGGTGGATAGACTCCGCAAACAGGGAGTGAAGGCCGGTATGGCGAGGCTGCGCTGGGTTCGTCCCTGGCCTACCCATCAGCTCGCCAATGCGCTGGGTCATGTCAAGGCCATTGGCGTGGTCGAGACAAGCACGTCCTACGGCGGAGCAATGAGGGGCGGCAATCTGATTCACGAGCTCCGGGCAAGCCTGTATGATCTGGATCAAAGACCGCTCGTCACCTCCTTCATGGCCGGCCTCGGCGGCGAGACGATCTGGCCCGCCGATTTCGATTACATGGCGAAGGTTCTCACCGAGATGGTCAAGGAGAAAAAGACCAAGAGATACGTCTACTGGATTGGGATGTGACGAGCATATGACCCGATATACTATAAGGAGGAAACATGCAAGCATTTAACTATAAGTTTCAACAGTTGGAACCATTGAAGTCATTCAAGCGCGTACCAGTGCCGGAGATGTATGTACCGGGACATCGCACCTGCGCCGGCTGCGGTCCGGCATTGAACTACCGGCTGGTGGCGAAGGCGGCGGGGAAGGAAACCATCTTCATCGGCCCCACCGGCTGCATGTATGTGGCGAATTCCAGTTATCTCTGCACCCCCTACGCCGTTTCCTGGATCCACGCCCAGATTACCAACGGCGGGGCGGTGGCTTCCGGCATAGAGGCGGCTTTTAAGGTCGCAGCGCGCAAGGGCAGGAATACGGGGGTGTTCCCGAACATCATCGTCATGGCGGGCGACGGGGGGAGCGTGGATATCGGTCTTCAGGCCATGTCGGGAATGATGTACCGCAACCACAAGGTGCTCTTCATCTGCTACGACAACGAGTCCTACGCCAACACGGGAATCCAAACCTCCCCGACGACTCCCTATGGCGCCAAAACGACCTTCACCCCGCCCGGCAAGGAGATCCCCGAAGGGAAGGTCCTCTTCCCGAAAGATCCTCCCCAACTGGTCATCGGCGGGCATCCTGCGGTTAAGTATGTGGCCACCACTACGATTGCCCATCCTCTGGATCTGATGAACAAGGTGAGAAAGGCGCTGAGCCAGCCGGGACCGACCTTCCTGCACATGCTTGCCACCTGCCCCAAAGGCTGGCTGTTCCCTGAACATTTGACGAAAGAAATGGCCAGACTCGCCGTGGAGACGGGGATGTGGACGCTGTACGAGTGGGAAAACGGCACGTACAAATATACGAACGTGCCGAAGAAGTACAAACCGGTCAACGAGTACATGAAGCATCAGGGCCGTTTCGCCCATCTCAAGCCGGAGCACATCGCCAAGATGCAGGCCTTTGTGGATGAGAAGATCAAAAACGTAAAACAGGCGATAGCGGTGGCCGCTCCTGTTCCTACTGCCAGGCAGAAAGCCTGATTACCCTTAAATAATCTCTCCGGGTCATATTCCCCGAAGCTTGCTTCGTTCCTTGCCGTTTTGGATACCCCGTAGCTTGCTGCGGGGTAGTTCATTTTGGGGACACCTTGCGGCAAGGTGTCCCCATTTATCCTGCGACGGGGGATGGCGATGATGGGAGGAGGGGGAAAATTCATTTTTACGGGAACGTCAAAGTTATTGCGTTTAATAATAGGTGACTGGAACTTCGAAAAGTTTTTCAAACAAAAGGAGGTGCTGTATGAAAAAACGATTTTTAGTGTGCAGAATTGCCACAGCGATGGTTTTTTCCCTGGTTCTGATCAGCTTTTCAATGGGAACGGCAGGCGCCTGGGAGCCTACGAGACCGGTCGAATTTATCGTACCGGCGGGTACGGGAGGGGGAGCGGATGTGATGGCTCGGTTCATTTCGCCGCTCATCAGCAAGTACAAGCTCTCGCCGAAGCCGTTCATTGTGATTAACAAATCCGGAGGGGCAGGCGGGGAGGGATTTCTCTATGTGAAGGGGAAGAGCAAGGATCCGCACACGATCATCATCACGCTCGACAATCTCTTCACGACGCCGCTGTCGACGGGGCTGCCTTTCAGCTGGCGGGATATGACGCCGGTGGCTCGACTGGCGCTGGATTATTTTGTCCTGTGGGTGAACGAGGAATCGCCGTACAAGACGGCCAAAGAGTATCTGGAGGCCGTGAAGAAGGAACCGGGCAAGTTTATGATGGCAGGAACCGGAACCGCTCAGGAGGACCAGATCATCACCGTCCAGATGGAGCAGGCCTTTGGGGTCAAGTTCGGCTATGTTCCCTTCAAGGGCGGAGGAACGGTGGCGGTTGAGCTGGTGGGCAAGCACGTCGACTCAACGGTAAACAACCCGGCGGAGGGGGTAAGCCACTGGAAGGCAAAGAGGCTGCGGGCGCTGGCGGCGATCGATCATGAGCGGATCAATCTTCCTCTCTGGGACACCATCCCGACCATGAAAGAGGCGACGGGAGTGGACATGAGCTATATGATGCTCAGGGGGATATTCGGGGCCCCGGGCATCACCAAGGAGCAGCAGGAGTATTACATCAACGTCATGAAGAAGGTGACGGATACGCCTGAATGGCAGAAGTACGTTTCGGACATGGGTCTGAAGGCTGCTTATTTGTCGGGACCTGACTTTGTAAAATGGCTCGAAGAAAAAGAAAAAATTACCAAAGACCTCATGGCCAAGGGGGACTTGCTGAAGAAATGACAGCGAATTGACATAATGGAGCGAGATGGAAATCTCGCTCCATTACCTTTTAATTCGAACTCTTTAAAAGGGGGAAGTATGAGAAAGGCTGAAATATGGGTTTCCTTGGCATTTATGCTTCTCGGCGTCATCGTCATCGCCGATTCGATAAGACTCGGATTTATGTGGGGACGGACCGGTCCGGCATCCGGCTTTTTCCCCTTCTATCTGGCGGTGGTCATGGTCATATCCTCCGTGATCGTCTTTTTCAACGCCTTTACCCTGTACAAAAAGGAGGGGGCCGGCAAGCCTCTGATGCCGCCGGGGGCCTTAAAGTCCATCCTCTGGGTGGTGATTCCTTCAGCGGCAATGGTAATGCTCATGGAATTTGTCGGGCTTCACATCGCGGCGGCCCTGTTTTTGGGATTCTATATGCGCGCTGTGGGAAAGATCGGGTGGACAACGACCCTTCTCGTCGGCATTATCGCGCCGCTGTCGCTCTATATCACTTTTGACAAGCTGTTTCTGATTCCGCTGCCCCAGGGGTTGTGGGGAGGATATATTCTGCGGTTCTAACAGAGGCGAGACGGAGTGATCTGATAACCATCTCCGACACAGACAAACCGATTAATAGAGGTGAGCGATATGGTGGAAGACTTAAACAATCTGATGATGGGTTTTAGTGTCGTGATGCAGCCTTACAACCTCATGGTAGTCGTTGTCGGACTTATCCTCGGGATTATCGTGGGGGTGCTGCCAGGTTTGGGCGGCGCAAACGGCGTGGCCATCCTCATTCCCATTGTGGTCACGATGCCGGCCACATCCGGCATGATTTTTTGTGCATGATCTATTGGGGGGCCCTCTATGGGGGAAGCATCACGTCAATTCTCTTTAACATACCGGGAGAACCCTGGGCGGTGGCGGCCACCTTCGACGGCTACCCCATGGCCAAGGGAGGACAGCCCGGCAAGGCCCTCGTGCTTGCTTTCCTTGCCCATGGCGCGGGGGCTATTGTCGGCGTTGTCGTACTGACCTTCTTTGCGCCCATCCTCGCGGAGTTTGCCTTGAGGTTCGGTCCGGCAGAGGTCTTTGCGGTCATGATGCTGACCTTCAGCGCCTTTGTAGGGCTGGGCGGGAAATCACCGCTCAAGACGGTGACGGCTATCCTGTTCGGTTTCATCCTGGCGTCAGTGGGGATGGACATCGTCAGCGGGCAGCTTCGCATGACCTACGGGACGTTCGTTCTGATGGGCGGATTCCATTTCATCGTGGCGGTCATCGGCCTGTTCGGGTTGGGAGAGATATTTCTCACCGTCGAGGAAGGACTGAAGGTGGAAGGGATAAAGGTGTGGATTGGCCTGAAGGACATCCGGGACGGGATGAAGGAAATCATCCGCTATCCGAAGGCCCTCATCATGGGAACGCTCATCGGCTGCTGGATGGGGTTCAAGCCGGGGGGCGCAACGCCCGCCTCCTTTATGGCCTATGGTTTTTGCAAACAGGCCAGCGCGAATGCCGCTGAATTCGGGAAAGGCGTCCCGGCCGGAATCATCGCCCCCGAAGCCGCCGCCCACGCGGCCGGAACCTCGGCCACCATCCCCATGATCACCCTGGGCATTCCGGGATCGCCCACGATGGCTGTGATCATGGGCGGCCTGATGATCTTCGGCCTTCAGCCCGGGCCGATGCTTTTTGTGGAGCACAAGGATTTCGTCTGGGGGCTCATCGCGAGCACCTGGGTGGGCAATGTACTTGGATTCTTTGTTGTCCTGGCCTTCGCGCCTATCTTTGCCTCCATACTTAGGGTCAGGTTTGCCATCTTCATGCCCCTTATCATCTATGTTTGCGCGATCGGCGCCTATGCGGTGAACAACCGGATGATGGACGTCTATTATATGTTGATGTTCGGCGTTCTTGGTTATTTGTTCAAAAAACTCGATTATCCCATTGCGCCGATGGTGCTGGCCTTGGTTCTGGGCGATATGGCGGAACAATCCATGAGGCAGGCCCTGATCATCGGACACGGCAGCCCGCTGGTCTTCTTTACGCTGCCATTGGCATTGCCGCTCATGGTTGCAGCGATTATCATCTTCTTCTGGCCTGTTATTGCCCCCTGGAAGGCGAAATTATTCGCCAAGAAGGCCTGAGAAGTCTAATGGAGGGATCGACATGAACTTCCTGATTACGGGCGGCGCCGGATCGGTCGGGAAGTATTTTCATGAGCGTTGCCAAGCCTTTCGTATAAATTTACACTCGAAAGGGGCGGCGAATTTTTCATACTATAAACAAGCACCTCCCTATGTGTCGCTCATGTCTCTCAAAGGAAGGTGCTTATCACAGCGGTGGCTTGTGCCACGAAAGGAGGAAGTATGCGACGTATGATGGGAGTGGTGTTTGTTGCACTGGTGGTGCTGGCGGCGACCTCGTCCTGGGCGGGGTCATGCTTCGAGGTCATGGGGGATATCCAGGAGAGGATCACCTGGCAGGTTTGGAACGCCGAAGGCTGGGCGGCGAGCCCGATGGTGGTTGAGGCAGTTATCGCGCAGAACAAGAAGGGCCCGATTCCGGGGATGGACAATCCGAAGTGGAAAACGGTGCCCAAGAACGACGCCATGGTTCAAGGCTTCATCAACAACGAGGCGGCCAAGTTTATCAAAGGGGAAATAGATAAGACCGGCGGGATCGTCGTGGGGGCCTTCCTGAATGCCGCCCAGGGAGAGAAGGTTGCCTTCACCGATAAGACCAGCAGTTACATCCATAAGGGTGCTGCGAAGTTCGATGTGCCCTTTGCCAGCGGCCATGACTGGCAGGGCAAACCGGAGCTGGAAGATAAGGCCTATTTGATCCAGATTTCGGTTCCCGTCCTCTTTGACGGGAAGCCGATCGGGGTGCTGGTGGTCGAGATCGATGGAACAAAACTGGAAGGGCTCGCCAAGAAGTGACCTGCTCGCTGACGCCCGGCTCCCTCGGCCGGGCGTCGGTTGTCACACCCCGACGGCTCTCTGCGTGATCTATACAGTATAGATCTACGGCAGTTCACGCCTATTCCACCTTCTGGCCCGCTATTGCCTCATTGAAAGCGAATTTATTCGCCAAGAAGGCCTGAGAAGTCTAATTGAGGGATCGACATGAGTCTTTAGTCGCTCCGTACATTTATGCAAAAGATCTCTTGACTTCGTTGCAGGCGCAAGCTATAGATGTCCCGCGAACGGCAGCACCTGTTTATCCTTTCAACGCGTCGCGAGCATGGTCATCAAGGTGTTATGCTATTTTTGATGAATAGCAACATATAGCTGCGTTATGAATAATTTAGAAGAATTTTTCCCGGTCGCGCTTTTCTTTTTTGTCGCCATCCTGTTTACTCTAATTCCCATTATAATAGCCTATATTCTTGCTCCCCGGACAAGGGGAGAAAAAACCCTCAACACCTATGAGTGCGGCATCGAGCCTTACGGGAGCGCCTGGATAAGGTACGGCATGCACTATTACATATATGCCCTCATTTTCATCGCCTTTGATGTGGATGTACTCTACCTTTTCCCTGCCGCATTGAGCTATGCGAAAGGTGAAAGGGTGTACGAATTTTATACATTGCTGTGTTTTGTCCTAATCCTTGCCCTGGCAATCATCTATGCCTGGGGGAAAGGGGTGTTTACCTGGAAAAGGAAATTTTCCCAGTAAAATTTGCCCTTGTGGAAAAGGTCCTTGATCTTGCCAGGGCAAATTCCATCTGGCCCCTGACCTTCGGTCTGGCCTGCTGCGCCATTGAGATGATGTCTTCCGCCATGTCCCGCTTCGATCTCGACCGGTTCGGGGCGGGCGTCTTCCGGGCCTCTCCCCGGCAGGCCGATCTCATGATCGTCACCGGCACCGTCACGAAGAAGATGGCGCCCGTTCTTACCACCCTCTACGATCAGATGCCGTCGCCCAAATGGGTCATTGCGATGGGCAACTGCGCCATCTCCGGCGGCCCGTTCGTTTTCGAGGGTCAATACAACGTTATCGAAGGCGTCGATCTCCTCGTGCCGGTGGATGTGTACGTCCCCGGATGCCCCCCCAGACCGGAAGGCCTCCTCGAAGGATTCTTGAAGTTAGAGGAAAAAATAACAGGGACAAGAAGATTCCCGGGACCGGAAAGCAGATGGTAGAGAGCATTAAAACAGAGTTGGGCGCCGCCCTTCAGGGTGTTGAGATCGCGGAGGCGAACTATCTGGAGCGGGGATACCACCTCTCCCTGGAGGTTGCATCGGGAGAGCTGCTGAACGCAGCCCGTTTCTTCGACGAACGGGGCTTCTATCTGGCCGCCATCGTCTGCGTGGATTATCGGGAATATCTCGAGCTGGTGTACCTGTTCGCGAACCACGCCTCCCTCTGCAAAGTAAAGGTCACCCTGAAGGTCGATCCCGCCAAACCCGTCGCCCCCACGATTTCCGCCATCTTTGATTGCGCATACTGGCACGAGCGGGAGATCCGCGAGTTTTACGGCGTCCTCTTCGACGGCCATCCCAACATGACCTATCTGTTTCTCCACGACGGGATCGATTTTTACCCCCTGCGCAAGGAGCAGATCCCCGTGACCGACGATGATAAACGGGCGCTCGGCTCGTTCAGGCCGGGAGAGGGGGAAGACACCTTCTTCGTCAACCTCGGTCCCCAGCATCCGAGCACGCACGGCGTGCTCCGGGTGGTTCTGAAAATGGACGGCGAGTATATCGAAGAGGCGCAACCCGTCCTCGGCTATCTCCACCGCATGCACGAGAAGATGGCGGAAAACAGAAGCTATCTTCAGTTTCTTCCCAACACGGGGCGGATGGACTATCTGGGTCCCATGGCCTTCAATCTCGGCTATGTGACCGCCGTGGAGCGGCTCTGCGGGATCCCGGTGCCGGACCGCGCGAACTGCGTGCGCGTCATCGCCACGGAACTCAACAGGATATCCAGCCATCTTCTGTGGTTGGGCGCCTATCTTGCCGATCTGGGGGCGCTCACCCCCTTCCTCTTCGTCTTTGACGACAGGGAACAGATAAACGACATCCTCGAGGGGATTACCGGCTCCAGGCTCACCTACTGCTATTTCCGTTTCGGCGGTCTCTACAACGATGTTGAAGAGGCCTTCATTGCCGGAACAAAAGCCTTTATCGAAAGGATGCGAAGTCGTTTCTCTTTGTATGAAAAGCTTGTCGGCGGCAATGTGATTTTTATCAATCGGACGCGAGGCATCGGTGTGATTACGAAGGAGAGGGCCCGAAAACAGGCCGTTTCCGGGCCGGTGTTGCGGGGGGCGGGGATACCGATGGACATGAGAAAAACGGAACCCTGCGCCGCCTACGGGGAAATGGATTTTGATGTCCCTGTGGGGACGCGCGGTGATGCCCTCGATATATACCACGTGCGTATAAGGGAGATGGAAAACGCCTTGAAGATCATCGAGCAGGCCCTGGCTCGGCTTCCCGAAGGACCCGTTATGGCGGAAAAGGCGCCCAAGAAACTCAAACCGCCGAAGGGGGACCTGTATCACACGGTGGAAACGCCCCGCGGGGAGCTCGGCATCTACATCGTCAGCGATGAAAGCGACAAGCCCTACCGGATGAAGTGGCGGGTGCCCTCTTTTTCAAACCTCATGATATTCCCGGAGCTGGCGAAAGGGAACCTCCTGGCCGATGCCGTGGCGATCCTGGGGAGCCTTGACCTGGTCATACCGGAAATAGATCGATAATTGTGTGATGGCTCAATGGAACAGATAGTCAACATGATCGGCCGGGAAACGCTCAAGACGATTGTCGGTCTCATCGGCGTTCTGGTGTTCGTCGTCTTCAACGCCCTGATACTGACCTGGGCGGAAAGAAAAGTGGCGGGGCACATGCAGCGGCGGATCGGACCCAAGGAGGTCGGCCCCTACGGCCTGATACAACCGATCGCCGATGCGATCAAGCTCTTGGGCAAGGAGATCCTGACGCCGCGGGAGGTGGATAGGCCCCTTTACTATCTTGCCCCCATACTCATCTTCGTTCCCGTTCTCGTATCTTTTATCGTCATTCCCTTCGACGCCTCGCTCCAGGTCAAGGACATCAACGTCGGCATCCTGGTCATCCTGGCCTTTTCCTCTCTGTCCGTATTTTCCATCCTGATGGCCGGCTGGGGGTCGAACAACAAGTACGCCCTTATCGGCGCCATCAGAAGCGTCGCCCAGAATATCGCCTATGAGATACCCCTCCTCCTGGCCCTTTTGCCCGTCATCATGATGGCCAACTCTTTCTCATTGAAGACCATCGTGGAGGCGCAGAAGGGGTTGTGGTTCGTCGTTTACCAGCCGCTCGCCTTCTGCATCTATTTCATCTCCGCCGTCGCCGAGACCAACAGAACCCCCTTTGATCTGCCCGAGGCGGAAAGCGAGCTGGTGGCGGGCTATCACACGGAATATTCCGGCATGAGATTCGCGCTCTTTTTTCTTGCTGAATATACGAACATTTTCATCGTCAGCGCCATCGCCGTCACGTTTTTCCTCGGCGGCTACCAGGGGCCCTTCCTGCCCGGCATTATCTGGTTCCTCCTGAAATCCTACCTCCTCGTCTTCGTCATCATCTGGCTCAGATGGACCTATCCCCGGGTGAGGTTCGACCAGTTGCTGAACGTCTCCTGGAAGGCGCTGATCCCCTTGGCGTTCATCAACCTGCTGATCACGGGAGGTCTTTTGAAGTTATGACGGTATCGCCTTCGGCATTCATTACCGGCGCGGTTTCTTTAATTACGGGCCTCGGGGTCACGATCAAGGCCTTCTTTCAGCCGGTGGTGACGTCTCAGTATCCGCGCCAGTTGCTCAATATCAGCCCGCGCTTCCGTGGCCATACCAAGCTCCTTGCCGACAAGGACAATTTGGGAAAAAACGGTTGCATCGCCTGCGGCATCTGCGTGCGGAACTGTCCGTCGGGTTCCATCAAGAGCGCTGAGGGGGAAAAGCGGGAGGGGGAAAAGCGCAAGACCGCCACAACCTATATCCTCGACTATACGACATGCAGCCAGTGCGGCATCTGCGTGGAGAGCTGCCCGTCCGACTGCCTCGCTTTTTCCGCTGATTTCAACGCCGCAGGTTTTAAACGAGAGGATTTTTATTACGATCTGGTCAAGGAATTTGAAAAAAGGAAGAACGCATCATGAGTATTGGTGAACTCATATTCCTTTTAACCATCATTGTGACCATGGGCGGCGCCCTCATGGCCGTTTTGTCCGGCTCCGTCGTCTATGCATTGATGGGGCTGGTCACCGCCATGTTTGGCGTAGCCGGTCTTTATGTCTACTTAGACAGTCCCTTTCTTGCCATGATGCAAATACTTATCTATGTGGGGGCCGTTTCCGTTCTGATCGCCTTTGCCGTCATGCTGATCGGCCCGCTTTACCGCAGACCGAAGGAGTGGACGACCGCCGGCAAATTCGGGGCGGCCTTGGGCGTTGCCCTGGTTACCCTTTTCATGTTCGTCAGGTTCGTCACCGAAACCTTTCCGCGGGTGGGAAAGCCCTCCTTTGCAATGACGACGAAAGAGATCGGCCGCCTTTTTTTCGACAATCTGGTCTTGCCCTTCGAGCTCATATCGCTTCTTATTGTGGTGGCTATTTTAGGCGCGATTATGCTCGCCCTTTTTTCCCGGGGGAACAAATGACCGATTTTTTTTATAACTACTTGCACATCTATCTGTTTGTCGCCCTTTTTTTGCTCTTTTGCGGGATTGCCGGCGTGGTGTACCGGCGCACCCTCATCGGGATGCTTGTGTCCATGGAACTGATTATGAACGGCGCCGGCTTGAATCTGGTAGCCCTTAACCGGTTTATTTCCCCAGAGAATGCCTACGGAATGGCTTTTACGCTCATCATCATGGGGATTGCCGCGGCAGAGGCAGCCATCGCGCTGGGCATCATCCTCCTCATTTTCAGGAAATACCGGCACATCGAGGGCGGAGATCTGAAGGAGATGAAAGACTGACCTATGGTTATGGAGAGCGCACTACCCCTTTTGCCCATCGGCATTATTCTGGTGACCTCCATTCTCATCATGGTTTCGGCTAAGCGGCCGAATCTGAGAGAGTTCTGGTCCGTCGCCGGCGCTGTGCTGACCTTCATTTCGGTGATGGCGATGGTTCCAGCCAT
The DNA here is from genome assembly GCA_018819165.1 of Pseudomonadota bacterium. Classification (GTDB taxonomy): domain Bacteria; phylum Desulfobacterota; class Syntrophia; order Syntrophales; family UBA5619; genus JAKAFS01. The sequence goes on along the minus strand of JAHJQP010000049.1, from coordinate 11,763 downwards.
CTGGCAGGGGAACCGCATCATTTACACCCTTTCGACCATCGCCCCCGGCATTTCGTTGAATTTCCGGGTGGATGCCCTGTCGCTCATCTTCGGCATCATTTCGTCGTTCCTGTGGATCTTTGCCTCATTCTACAACATCGGCTACATGCGGAGCCTCAATGAGCATGCCCAGACGCGATATTACACCTGTTTTGCCATCGCCATCCTCGGAGCCCAGGGCGTTTCCTATTCGGGGGGGCTCTTTTCCCTCTATCTCTTCTACGAGATCATCACCCTCTTTACCTATCCGCTGGTTGCCCACCATCAGGATGAGGAGGGTTATGCCGGGGGCAAGAAATACCTTGTCTATCTGATGGGAACGGCGAAAGGGTTGCTCCTTCCCGCCGTTATCCTGACGTACGTGATGACGGGAACGCTGGATTTTGCCGACAACATCCGCACCGGCGTATTTCCCGCTGCTGCCGATCACCTGTGGATCACCGTTACCTATGTGCTCTTTATCGCCGGGTTTGCCAAGGCCGCCATCATGCCCTTCCATAACTGGCTGCCTTCGGCCATGGTCGCCCCGACGCCCGTCAGCGCACTGCTGCATGCTGTTGCCGTGGTGAAAGCCGGTGTGTTCTGCATCTCCCGGGTCATGCTTTCCACGTTCGGAACAAACATCCTGCAGGATCTGGGGATCGGCCTTGTCACGGCCTACTTCGTATCCTTCACCATCCTGGCGGCCTCGATTATCGCCCTCACGAAGGATGACCTGAAGGCAAGACTGGCCTATTCTACGGTAAGTCAGTTATCGTACATCATCCTGGGGGTAGCTCTTCTTGACAATACGGGTGTGCTGGGCGGGATCATTCATATCGTCAATCACGGGTTCAGCAAGATCGCCCTGTTCTTCTGCGCCGGGGCCATCTATGTGGCCCACCGCAAGAAAAACATCAGCGACATGGCGGGGATCGGCTACGCCATGCCCTTTACCATGGGGGCCTTCGCCCTGGCCTCGCTCAGTATGATCGGTGTGCCGCCGGTCGCCGGTTTCGTTACGAAGTGGTACCTGTTGAACGGCGCCCTTGAGATCAAGAACATCCCGATCCTCATCGTGCTGATGGCAAGCACGCTCCTGAACGCCGGGTATTTTGTCCCCATTACCATCCGGGCATTTTTTGAGGGGAAAAAGGAACGCTGGAGCAGAAAAGACATTCGGGAGGCGCCGCTGACGATGGTCGTGCCCCTCGTCCTGGCTTCACTCGTCTCGCTGGTGATCGGCATATTTCCCGATTTCTTTATCGGGCTCATCGGGAAGCTATTTTAGAGGAGTGACAGCAGGGACGTTCAGCCGTCCGTTTTGCACAACCCGCTGATGAGAGGTTTACCATGAATGTTTTGAAAATCATAGAATACTTGAGAGGGAAAGCCGCACTGCTTAAGATGGCCTTTTTCCTCTTCCTGGGCGCACTGGTTTTGCTGGATATTCTTTTGCCGCGGGAGGATGCCCATTACTTTGTGGATAAGATTTACGCCTTCTGGACTTTTTTTGCCCTTGCGGGCTGCTTTTTGCTCATCAAGATAAGCAAGGGCATCGCGCACTTCTTTCTGAGCAAGGACGAGGATTATTATGGATAGTTGGATACATCCGGCGCTGTTCTTTTTCCTGGGAGCCTTGCTCCTGCCCCTTTTTAAGGGAAAGGCAAAAAAGGGGTTTATTCTCCTTATTCCCGCTGTTTCTATCCTATCCGTTGCGCTTGCCCGGTACGGCATGTACGGGGCGTATCATTTTCTCGGCGTGGAAGGACTGTTCGGTCGCGTTGACAAGCTGAGCATGGTCTTTGCCTGGGTATTCGTCATCATGGCCTTTCTGGGCGCCCTCTATGCCCTGCACCGGGAAGAAGACGGGCACCACATGGCCGGTTTCTTTTATGTGGGAAGCGCCCTGGGGGCGGTCTTCGCGGGCGATTACCTTACCCTTTTCATCTTCTGGGAGATCATGGCCTTCTCTTCCGTCTTCCTCATCTGGTACCGGAAGGAGAAAAAATCCATCGAGGCCGGTTTCCGCTATCTCCTGTTCCATGTCTTCGGCGGTCTCTTGTTCTTTGCCGGGATGATGCTCTATTACTACAAGACCGGGAGTTTTGTCTTCGACAGCATCCTTCCCGCCAACGCTTCCTGGCCGGAATATCTGATACTCGCCGGGTTTGCCCTGAACGCCGCGGTGCTGCCCCTCCATGCATGGCTCCCCGATGCCTATCCGGAGGCGAGCGTGGAAGGCGCCGTATTTTTATGCGCCTTTACCACCAAAACGGCGGTTTACGTCCTCGCCCGAGGTTTTTCCGGCTTTGAAATCCTCGCCATCATGGGAACCGCCATGACCGTGTTCGGCGTTTGCTACGCCGTCATCGAAAACGATATCCGCCGTGTTCTTGCCTATCACATCATCAGCCAGGTGGGCTACATGGTGGCCGGTGTCGGCATCGGCACCGCCATGGCCGTCAACGGCGCCGCGGCCCATGCCTTTGCCCACATCCTCTACAAGGCGCTCCTCTTCATGGGCGCCGGGTCCGTGCTGTATATGACGGGGACGGCGAAACTCAGCCGCCTCGGCGGGTTATACAAATACATGCCGCTCACCATGATCTTTTATGTTGTGGGCGCCGTATCCATTTCGGGATTTCCCCTGTTCAGCGGATTTGTGAGCAAATCGATGATCGTCTCCGCGGCGCATCATGAGGGAAGGATCTGGCTCATGCAGCTCCTCAATCTGGCAGGTATCGGAACCTTCCTTTCCGTGGGATTGAAGGTGACCTATTTTGCCTTCTTCGGCAAGGAAGCGGCAGAGCCTCTCCAAGCCAAGGAACCTCCGCTGAATATGCTGTGGGCCATGGGATTGACCGCCCTTTTATGTTTCATCATCGGGGTCTTCCCTCAGACGTTGTATATTCTTCTGCCTTTTCCGGTGGAGTACCACCCTTATAACCTTGCCCATCTGTCGGAGACGATGCAGATACTTTCCTTTACCGGGCTTGTCTTCTACCTGCTGGTGAAAAAACTCTCGCCGGAGGTGAAGATCAACCTCGATGTCGATTTCTTCTATCGCAAAGGCGCGCTGCTCTTTATGAAGTTTGACGAAAAGGTCATCGCCCCGTTTGACACGTTGTGGGGCGAGCTTTACCGCACGCTGGGACTGAGCGCGCTTTTTAAGAATGCGGCACTTTCCTACGCCTTCGACCGGAAGGTGATTGACGGCGTTGTCGACGGTACGGCCTATTCCGTCATGGATTCCGGTTCCGTCGTCAAAAAGCTTCAGACGGGAAGAATTCAGACGTACATAGGCCTTTCGCTTTTCCTGTTTTTTACGCTGCTGTGGTTGATCTTATAGGTGCATGACACGCCGATTTTGATGCTCAAAGGCTTTTAAGGAATGGAAACCATGTCGCCATACTTGACCATGAATCCCTTCGGGTTCCCCATACTTTCCACGGTGATCTTTCTACCCTTGGTGGGGGTGTTCTTCATACTTTTCCTGAGGGACGACAACAAGATCAAGATGACGGCCTTTGTTGCGGGCATGCTTACCCTGCTTGTTTCACTGTTGCTTTTTTTCAGCTTCAATCCCGGCACGCCGCTTTTCCAGTTCGGCGAGCGCCTCCCCTGGATACCGGCCTATAACATTTACTATGTCCTGGGGGTTGACGGCATCTCGATCATGCTGATCGTGCTGACTGCCATGATCTCGCCCATCTGCGTCCTTTGCTCCTGGAAGGCCATCGAGAAGCGGGTGAAGGAATTCATGATCTGCATCCTGCTTATGGAAGCGGCCATGATCGGCGTCTTCTGCTCTCTTGATTTTATCCTTTTTTACGTTTTCTGGGAGGCCATGCTCATCCCGATGTACCTCCTCATCGCCGTCTGGGGCGGGCCGCAGAAGGATTACGCCTCCCTGAAGTTCTTCATTTATACCCTGTTCGGCAGCGTGTTTCTTCTTGTCGCCATTATCGCCCTCTATCTTGTGAACGGCACCTTCAGCATCCCCGAAGCGATGTTCAAAGGCTACAGTTTCCAATTCCAGTTCTGGGTATTTTTGGCCTTTGCCATCGCCTTTGCGATCAAGGTGCCCATGTTTCCCTTTCACACGTGGTTGCCGGCCGCCCATACCGAGGCGCCGACGGCGGGCAGCGTGTTTCTGGCGAGCATTCTCCTGAAGATGGGAACATACGGGTTTATCAGATTTTGCCTGCCCATCGTCCCCCAGGCCAGTTTCTACTTCGCCCCCTTCATGATCGTTCTCTCCGTTGTCGCCATCATCTACGGGGGCTTTGTCTGCCTGAGCCAGACGGACATGAAAAAGCTGATCGCCTATTCGAGCGTGGCCCATATGGGTTTCGTCACCCTGGGCATATTCACATTTACGATGTACGGTTTTATCGGCGCCATGCTCCAGATGCTCAACCACGGCGTTACGACGGGCGCGCTGTTCCTCATGGTGGGCATCATCTACGAACGCACGCACAGCCGCCAGATCTACGACAATGCCGGGCTCGGCAAATTCCTGCCTGCCTACGTGGGATTTTTCGGCCTGTTTGCCGTCTCCTCCTTTGCTTTTCCCGGGACGAACAATTTTGTGGGCGAGTTGTATGTGCTCATCAGCACCTTTTCCACGAGCAAAATCACCGGCTTCTTTGCCGTGGTCGGGGCGGTGGTGGCTGCCGCCTACATGCTGAGGCTTCTGAAACAGATCGTCTGGGGCAGGGAAGATAAAAGAGACTTAACAGACTTGAATGTAAGGGAATTTATTTATCTGACACCGCTTGCTGTTTTCGTGCTCTGGGTGGGGCTTTTCCCGAGCCCCTTCGTCCGAATCATGGAAAACACGCTCGTACATCTCTTTATGCAACTTGATAAATTATCCCATTAAGGGTTTGACCCGATGACGCTGCTTCCCGAACTGTACATGCTTTTCTTTTCCATTTTCTTTCTCTTCCTTTCGCTGGGAAAGAAAAAGATCGCACTTTTCACCGCGGCAAGAGGTCTTGCCCTGGTGGGTTTTGCCGTTACTCTGGCCTGCTCGGGCGCACGGGGCGATCTTTTTTCCGGGGCCTACCAGGTGGATTTTTTCTCTCAGGTATTCAAGGTATTGCTCTCCACTGGATTTACTCTCGTCGTTTTCATGTTCGAGAAAGAAAACGAAGTGGAGAACTTGCCTGAATTTTTCATGTTTCTTGGGTTTTCCACCCTGGGCCTCATGATCCTTGTCAGTTCGGTAGAGCTTATTTCCATCGTCATAAGTCTGGAGATTTCCTCTTTCAGTCTCTATGCCGTCGTTCCTTTGAGAAAGGCCCAGACAAAGAGGCAGCTTGAAGCGGCAATGAAATATCTTTTTTTCGGAGCCATTTCGACAGGTATCATGCTTTATGGCATGGGCTACCTCTACGGCATGGCCCATTCTACTTATCTCACAGATATCATGGCAAAGTTGCCCCAATTTCTTGCCCAGCCGCTGGGGGTACTGGCCTTGATCCTCACCCTGACGGCGTTTTTCTTTAAGCTTTCTCTTTTCCCCCTGCATTTTTGGGCGCCGGACATCTACGAAGGCGCATCTGACGCCACGACAACGTTTATCGCGACGATTCCCAAGATTGCCGCCACGGCGCTGCTCATCAGGCTGGCTATGCTTGCCTCTTTTGCCCCGGCGCAACTGGCGACGGTGATCATCGTGCTTGCCGCCTTTTCCATGACCCTCGGCAACCTGGTGGGCCTTGTCCAGAAGGATGTGAAAAGGCTGCTCGCCTATTCGGGAATCGCCCACGCCGGCTACCTGATGATGGGTCTTCTCTCCTTCAACGAGGAGGGGAATGCGGCCGTTGTTTATTATATTACCGTTTATCTCTTCATGAATCTTGCCTGTTTCTATGTGGTCATGCTGCTTTCGCGAGGGGGGGAGAATGTCTCGATAAACGACTTGAGCGGTCTTGCCAGAAGGTCTCCGCTGCTGGCCCTGACCCTGGCCGTGGCCGCCTTCTCTCTGGCGGGGATTCCGCCTACGGGCGGTTTTACCGGCAAGTTCTTCCTTTTTGTGGCCGCCTTCAAGGCAGGTCATCTTGCCATTGTCATTATCGCGGCCGTCAACACCGTCATATCCATCTTCTACTACCTCAACCTCGTCAGGATCAGCTATTCCCGCGAGTCAGAGGATCTGCAGCCTCTCTATCTGGCCTTTCACGAAAAGGTGCTCTGCTATCTCTTCAACATTATTATTATTTACCTCGGTCTCCTTCCCTTCGGCCTCATCGATCTCTTCCGCCGCGCGATGTAAAATCGTCGCTATGGACATGAATCAGAAAATTGGTTCATCCTGTTTAAGGGAACGGTTGAAGATGGATGGATCGTGTCGCATGGATCCGGGTGAGGGACATATTATATCGTGGGAGATGGCTCCATCTCAGAAGGTGGAACGAAAGTGGAACGATAATATGCAATCATGTTGGATAGTTGGATCAATGGTGAGACGAAAGCGGAACGATAAATCCGCGCCGACGTTTCTATCCGGGCGTTCAGGACCAATCGGCTCCCGAACCTCTCGAACCCCGCCCCAAGAATGTCGCTGACTCCGTTTTTAATAATGAAAAAATAAAGCAGTGATGCTATAAGGACATTGACATCAACATCTTCCTTTACGCTGCCCTGGAAGACGATTTTCAACAGAAGGATGAATACATAAGAGGAGGTTTGCCATGCCTACCGCAATGGAACAGCGATTGGACAGGTTGGTCCATGAACTGAACGAAATCAAAAAAGAGATGATTCTGCAGAAGGTGCAGCCCCCTGCCGGAGCAGTCAGGAAAACAAACGCCTGGAAATCGCTGGGAAAGAAGATTTCCGTCAGGTGGGATCATGTTTCCGCCGTTGATGAAATCAGGCAGCAGCGGGATAGGGTATAATGAAAAAGCTGACCATCGACAGTTCCGTCATCATCGCATCCCTCCTTGAAAATGAACCACGACACGGCGAGGCCATGCGGATTTGGGATGCCGTCATCGTGGGCGGGGATGTTGCCATCATGCCTTATTCCGTGTTCGTAGAGGTTGTCGCGGCGATTCGGCGCAGAACCGGCTCCGAGGAGTTGGCGACCGAGGTAAAGGAGGAGCTGCTTAAGATCGAGAATGTCTCCTTTGTCATCCTGGATCAAAAGGCGGCCGTAGATGCCGCCGATCTCGCCATTCAAAAGGGCGTTCGGGGCATGGACGCCCTGGTGATGCAGACTGCCAAGGAATATGAAACAGAGCTCGTCACGTTCGATGACGAAATGATGAAAAAATTCCAAACGCCATAAATACTGCCCCGGGCCTCCCTTCAAAATGCCCTGAAAGCCATCCGAATCTATCTCTTAAGAATACTCAAGAAAAATGTAAGTCAGATTTGAAACATCATCTCTGCCATTTCCAGGAATCATCTTTAACTGGCCCCAACACTGTCAATTGATGCGCCGGATACTCGTATAAAAATGGTTGTGGCGACGGGACGCAGCAGCAGCAACCTCTCCCGGACGCTCAAGACGATGGCCCGGTACGGTATTGTGAGGATGGAGAAGGTGCGCCGAAATATCCGGCCGGTTGTCGAAGCAACGGATTTCACGGTTCAGTTCGGTTTGTATGCCTCTTCTGGCCGCGAATATGGCGCAGGCGCCGTACGGATGTAAAAGGAAGATACAGACAAGAAGGCAACCCTGATCCTCTCGGGGTTGCCTTCTCTTTTTCCCCGTTTCAATCCTTCATCCATGATTCAAAACGGGATCTCGTCGTCCTCCGTGGCGGCCGGCGGGGTTTCTGTCCTTGCCGGCCAGGTGTTCAATCGCGCCCGACCGGAAGGTCGCGACCGGAGGGAGGGACCGTCCGGCGCCCTGGAGTCCGCGTCAGCGGTCTTGAGGGCGAGGGCGCGAAAAGGGAGACGTGTCTCGTCCGGAGCGTAGCGAAGGGCGAGTCACGGCGGCTGTCGTGCGCACCGCATACCAGGCCCGGACCCGGTGCGTCCGCGCGAAGCGAGGTCGCTCCGGGTCCAGGCAATAAAAGAAAAGATCGGAGGGCCGCGGTAGTCACCGCGAAGTGCGTGTCTGCCTTCGGCCCGGAGCTCAAAATTCATGATTCATGTTTGCGCGGACGAGCGGAGCGTCCGAAGGACGCGGAGCCGTCCGTGGAAAAGCCCGATCCCGGCAGTCTGAGCGAAGCGAAATCTGCCGGGACCGGGCAAAGGGAAAGTACCTTCAGCCGGAAGGGCGGGCCTGTCGCCGCGAAGCGGTCGTCAGGCCTGCCCTGGAGGCAAAGAGGGAGCCCCTTCGGGGCGGACGGGAGCGGGTGTTAATCGCCCGACGGGGAGGCGCGAAGCGCGGCCCCAAGGGCGATTGCAACCGCGAGGGAGGGTGGGGGAATACCGGGGTGGCGGGGGTGCACAAAGCCGGCAAGGAGCGACGCTTCGGCGCGATCCCGGCGACTGCAACGCCGCCACCATCCTCGCAGACTCCTTGACCTGGGGTGCGGCTCCAACCAAGCGGGTGGGGCATGGCCTATGCCCGGCTGCCGGCGGCACGCCGGACTCGGAAACAAAAGAAAAATGCAAAGGACGTGACGGGCTGGAGGGCTGGCAAGCCGCCTGCCGACAATGCACGGACCGTTACGCCCCCGGCGGCGCGGTCTGTGCCCTGATTGCAAGTGGCATGACAGCCCGCAAGACCGGCGCGGCGTTTGCGTACCGCAGCAAGGGACATGACAGACCCGCCAGGGGCTGGCGTGGCCCTTGCCCCTTCCGGGGTGGCGGTCGGGGATGTTGGCGGGAATAAAACGCCGCGCGAAGAAAAGCAAGGGCGGTGCCGGTCCATGGGGCAGCGGAAATGGCCGGCGCGAACCTTGCGTACCACTTCGTGAAAGCCTTAGATGGAACGTTTTCATTGAAATAGTAGATTTGAAATGAAAATCGTGGTAGCAATACAAAAAATGTGGAAGGCCGTTAGATAAGTTCCATCCCGTATAACCATGCTGGAGGGAAATATGGATTGGCTGACAAATACCCCGTTTCTTGCAAAGAGCGGGGTTTTTTTATCAGCAAGACATGAAAGATTTTATGCTGCTCGGTATAAGAAGCCGTGCATACGAAAATGTCTGATACAAATTTATTTCTGTTCAATGGTCAATTTTTGAGCTGATATGGCAAACAACATAGAATATTTTGTCACAAAGCTTTCCTTCAGAGAAGACGGCGATCTCATCAACGATGTTTTCGCTTATTCATATGATGGGCTTGCTCTTTCTGAAGGCGAAATCCGTCAGCGGCAATGGCTGGTAAACAGAACCGAACAAAAATTACAAATCTCAATAATGACAAGAAATGAAGCAGGGGAATGGATAAGGGGGAACGTTTTTACTTACAATAATGATCTATACACTTGGGGTTCTAAGTTACCGGAAAACATCCCAAGAAGAAAAGTTTTTATTAGCTACTACCATCATGATGACCAAGATTATCGCGAACGATTTGAAAATCTGTTTGGTGATCTCGTGGTAAGTAAATCTGTTGAAGATGGTGATATTGATTCCGATAATAGCGCTGACTACATTAAGCAACTGATTCAGCAGGAATATCTCCTAGATACTACAGTTTTAATTGTATTGATCGGAGCAAATACAAGATGCAGAAAGCATGTTGACTGGGAGATTTCAGGTGCTCTGAATTATAAAGTTGGAGATAAATACGCTGGAGTCCTTGGTTTATTTCTACCTTCTCATACAAATTATGGTTCAGATAAATACACGCCTGATTTAGTCCCAAGGAGACTAAGTGCTAATTTTGAATCGGGTTATGCCATTGCACTTGATTGGACTGATAATAGAGTCATTATGCAGGGATATATTGAACAGGCATTCAACAAAAGGAGTGAATCTGAAAAAATTGTCAATTCGACCATTCCCCAAATGCAAAGAAATACGGGGAGTGAATGATACATATCAACTGAACCGCCCCGCCTAACTTTGAAGAGAGGATCGACTATGCCATCCAACGTATTTATCAGTTTTGACCATGATGATCAGAAACAGGTTGGAGGGTTCAAATTGCTCAAAACCAACCCAAAACATCCATTAGATTTTCGTGATCATTCATTGAAAGAACCTGTCTCAGACCGAAGTGGTAAGCCCATCAAATACCCGCCAAGCGACCCCAGATCGAAACCGGTCCGTGATGAAATCAAGAAAAAGTTCGAGAATGCTTCAAAGCTCGTAGTTCTTATTGGTGGCGAAACCCACAAGAGCGACTGGGTGGAATGGGAAATCAACACATTCATTCAAATGAAAGAACCAATTTCAGGCGAGAAGACCTGGAAACGAATAAGAGGAATGAAGCTCAAAGAGTACGACAACGCTACGATGCCAAGTGCCCTTATGAACGGTCGATCCACCAAAGAGTTGGCGTGGGATCCGGAGGCTCTCGATAAATGGCTAGACCAAGATCCTGACGCTTAGGGAAACAAGTTTCCTGGGAGATCGATATTTTTTTCTCGCCCCCAGACTTAATATTAGGATAGCAACTTTATGGCCGAAATTTCCCCATTGCAGCTTCTAATTTTTCGACATACTGAGGACATGGATGCTTCAGTGTATGAAGAGGCCATTTTAAGCGCATTTCAAGGTGGAACAGAAACAGGCGGATATTTGCCTATAGGTGAAGATATCGGCATTCCAACAAAGATTTTTCGGGAATTCCCCCGGCTTGAACAAACAATAGCGCAGCTTTTAGATAGCGTTTGCCATACCGTCACAGTCGTAATAGTGGACGACGCCCTCCTCGGCAAAGGTAGTGATGATCTGTGGGATTGGTTGGCTGAGTGCTGGACTCATACCTCAACGTCGAATTATCGGCATTCGATGATTGCCATCGCGATGGATGAACGAGTAGGCCTACGTTTTACCCGAAAGCGCCCCGTTTTTGCATCACTGCAACTGCTGCATGTACATGAGCTTGGTGAAAAGGCCATGCGACCGGCAACGCTTGCGCTTCGTATTGTACACGAGGGTCGTCTTGTCTTAGCGCGGGGATTGCCAATTTCTACACCATCTGGTCATCCGCCTGGGTATCTGCGGTTGTTTATTAGCCACGCAAAGTATGATGGACTACCTCTTGCCCACGCTCTTAAATTCCAAATTCAGCAATTTAATTGGTTGCGGTCTTTTTATGACGCCGCGGATCTCCCCGCAGGTTGTGACTGGGAGCGTGAGCTTGAGGTTGGTGTTGGATCTTCTCTCATCATCATGCTACGCACGGAAGCCTACGAACACCGTTATTGGTGCCAGCAAGAGGTACTCTGGGCGGAAAAATATGCGACACCGGCCGTTCTTGTAGATGCGCGCATTGGATTGCAACATCCATCCGGATTCCTTCCTTTTGATCGTGTACCAAGCGTGCGTATCCCTGATGGTAATCTTATGCGAATCCTATTCTTGGCATTGAGGGAGGGCCTACGTTTCCTACTTTTCAAGCGTCGTGTTGAACAATTGAAAATTAATGGCATGCTACCCAATCCCGTCGAATTGAAGGTCTTTTCATATGCGCCCGGGATGTCAGCACTGCTGAGCGCCTGTCAATCTCTGGTTACTATAGCAAACGACAATAATTAGTAGACAAATATTTTGTTCTATGATACGCTGCCTTCCAAAAATATCGGGAGGTGCAATATGAAAGCGCTGACGTTACACAACCCCTCTTTGACCAGGGAGATCCTGCTGCGGAAAG